>JAZLHG010000425.1:0-4312 GCA_045616705.1 Lachnospiraceae bacterium
CATAAGGGCACACTTTTCAAAGGTGCCGCCCACACCCACACCTACTACCATAGGCGGGCAAGCATTGGGGCCTGCATCCTTCACTGCAGTAAGAATGGCATTTTTAACGCCTTCTATTCCATCCGCTGGTTTTAACATAAATACACGGCTCATATTTTCACTGCCGAATCCCTTCGGTGCCACTTTAATCTTCACCTGATCACCGGGGACAATATCATAATGAACAACGGCCGGCGTATTGTCTTTGGTATTCACACGTTCAATGGGGTCAGCAACTACGGATTTGCGAAGGAAGCCTTCCACATAACCCTGACGCACACCTTCATTAATGGCATCTGCCAGACTGCCACCCTCGAAATGAACATCCTGACCGATTTCCATGAAAATAACGGCCATTCCGGTATCCTGGCAAATAGGAATCATTTCCTTGCCTGCAATATCCAAATTCTCCTGTAACTTACCAAGAATCTGTTTGCCCAGTTCGGAAGATTCCTCCGAACATGAAGCATCGAGGCGATGCTTCATATCTTCTGTTAAGAAGTGGTTCGCCTCGATACACATTTCCTTGATCGTCTCTGTAATCTTCGATGTCTGAATTGTTCTCATCATTTCACCTTTTCTGTATTACATTCTTATCAACGATATATTCTGTTTGCTACTTATTCTTCCGGGTTGTCGTTAACGGACACTTCTTCCTCTGCGCCTTCGAAATCATCTACGTCAATTTCATCATGAACTACAATGATAGGATCATCTTGTCTGTTCTCTTCAACCTGATTCTCATCATATTCCTGGGTTCCGTCGGAGACTTTCTCTCGGACCTTGGCAATCTTGGCAACGGATACACCTTCTGCCAGATTAATCATCTTCACACCGGAAGTAATTCTTCCGTAAGTGCTGATATCAGCCATACGAAGTCTGATGATAATGCCTTCTGTGGTAATCATCATAATCTCATGTTCATCGGTAACGGCCTTAACACCCATAACGTCACCGGTCTTCTCCATAATCTTATAACACTTTACACCCTTACCACCACGGTGCTGTACGGAGAATTCTTCCAGTACGGTTCTCTTACCGAATCCTCTCTCGGATACAATCAGAAGGGAATCACCCTGATGATCTAACTGCATACCGACAATTTCATCTTCCGGATTCAGATTCATACCGATTACACCCATGGAAGATCTGCCGGTTGCACGAACATCGGTCTCCTTAAATCTGATACACATGCCCTGTTTGGTAATTAAGAAAATATCAGATTCTGCTGTTGTAATCTTCACTTCAATCAGCTCATCGTCATCTCTTAAGTTGATGGCAATCAGACCATTCTTACGGATGTTAATGTATTCCATAATATTGGTCTTCTTCACGATACCCTTCTTGGTCACCATGAACAGATTCTGATCATCGGCAAATTCCGATACCGGAATAATTGCACTGATTTTCTCACCGGGATTTAACTGTAACAGATTAATAATTGCAGTACCTCTGGATGTTCTGCTTGCTTCCGGAATCTCGTAAGCTTTCAATCTGTATACACGACCCTGGTTTGTGAAGAACATAATATGATTATGGGTCATGGTCATCAGAAGATCTTCAATATAGTCATCTTCGATGGTGGCCATTCCCTTAATTCCTCTGCCACCACGATTCTGGGCTTTGAAATTATCGACTGTCATTCTCTTGATATAACCAAGACTGGTCATGGCAATTACGGTATTCTCCTTGGGAATCATATCCTCCATGGTAATATCGAATTCATCGAATCCAATCTGGCTTCTTCTGTCATCACCGTATTTAGCGGAAATCTGCAGAATTTCTGTCTTGATAACACCAAGCAGTAACTTCTCGTCTGCAAGGATTGCCTTATACTCCTCAATCTTCTTCATGAGTTCGGCATATTCCTTCTCAAGCTTCTCTCTCTCCAAACCGGTGAGAGCACGAAGTCTCATATCCACAATCGCCTGGGCCTGAACATCAGTTAAACCGAATCGTTCCATTAATTGGGCCTTGGCTACTGCAACATTCTCACTGCCTCTGATAATTGCAATTACTTCATCAATATTATCAAGAGCAATCAGTAAGCCCTGTAAAATATGAGCTCTCTCTTCTGCCTTATTAAGATCATACTTAGTACGTCTGGTTACGACGTCTTCCTGATGTTTCAGGTAATATCCGAGAATCTCGGATAGAGTCATAACCTTAGGCTGATTATCCTGAAGAGCCAGCATAATTACGCCAAACGTATCCTGAAGCTGTGTATGCTTATATAACTGATTCAGAATAATATTGGCATTTGCATCTCTTCTCAGTTCTACAACAACACGCATACCTTCTCTGTCGGACTCATCACGAAGATCGGTAATGCCGTCGATTTTCTTCTCTTTAACCAGTTCGGCAATTTTCTCAAGAAGTCTTGCCTTATTAACCAGATAAGGAAGTTCTGTAATAATAATCTGACTCTTGCCGTTGGCAAGTGTTTCAGAATTGGTAACACCTCTTACACGAATCTTGCCACGACCGGTTCTGTATGCTTCGTTAATTCCCTGGGTTCCCAGAATCACACCACCGGTAGGGAAGTCAGGACCTTTTACAACTGTTAACAGCTCTTCAATATCTGTTTCTCTGTCTTCTTCAACCTTATTGTCAATGATTTTCACAACCGCAGCGATGACTTCGCGAAGGTTGTGGGGCGGAATATTGGTTGCCATACCTACAGCAATACCGGTAGTACCGTTTACTAAGAGATTGGGAAAACGGCTGGGAAGAACGGTAGGTTCTTTCTCGGTATCATCGAAGTTAGGAACGAAGTCTACGGTATCCTTCTCATAATCTGCCATCATCTCCATGGAAATTTTGGAGAGTCTTGCTTCGGTGTATCGCATAGCAGCTGCAGCATCGCCGTCCACAGAACCGAAGTTACCGTGACCGTCTACCAGCATGTAACGCATGGACCAATCCTGGGCCATATTAACCAAAGCACCATAAATGGAACTGTCACCATGAGGGTGATATTTACCCATGGTATCACCGACAATACGTGCACACTTACGATGCGGCTTGTCAGGTCCGTTATTTAACTCGATCATGGAATAGAGAACACGTCTCTGTACCGGCTTCAGTCCGTCTCTTACATCCGGAAGGGCTCTTGCCGCAATTACACTCATGGCATAATCGATATATGATGTTTCCATAGTTTTGACAAGGTCCACGTCATGGATCTTATCAAAAATCTTGTCATCCATTCTATTATCTCCTTACACTGTTATTCACAGATTAAATATCCAGGTTCTTAACGAATTTAGCGTTCTCTTCAATGAATTCACGTCTGGGTTCAACCTTATCACCCATTAGCGTGGTAAAGGTCAAATCCACTTCGGAAGTTGCCTCTTCATTAATATTGATTCTCTTCAGAATTCTCTTCTCAGGATCCATGGTTGTCTCCCAGAGCTGCTCTGCATCCATCTCACCAAGACCTTTGTAACGCTGAATCTTATTACTGTTGTCACGGCCGACTTCTGCAAGAATTGCATTTAATTCTTCATCGGAATATGCATACCAAATCTTTCTGTTTCTCTCCAACTTATAAAGAGGAGGCGTTGCAAGATATACATGACCCTGCTTAATCAGTTCCGGCATAAAACGATACAGGAATGTAAGCATCAGCGTTGCAATATGAGCACCGTCAACGTCGGCATCGGTCATAATAATAATCTTATCGTATCTTAATTTGGAAATATCGAAATCATCATGAATACCGGTTCCAAACGCGGTAATCATTGCTTTAATTTCTGCATTACCATAAATCTTATCAAGGCGAGCTTTCTCTACATTGAGAATCTTGCCGCGAAGCGGCAAAATAGCCTGGGTTGCACGACTACGAGCCGTTTTCGCGGAACCACCGGCGGAATCTCCCTCTACGATGAAAATTTCACAATTCTTAGGGTCCTTATCGGAACAATCCGCTAACTTACCGGGGAGAGCCATTCCTTCCAGAGCAGTTTTACGTCTGGTAAGATCTCTTGCCTTACGAGCTGCCTCTCTGGCACGTTGAGCCAGAATGGATTTCTCACAAATGGTCTTGGCAACCTGAGGATTCTGTTCAAGATAGTAAGTAAGTTGTTCACTAACAATGGAATCAACAGCAGTTCTTGCTTCGCTGTTACCAAGTTTCTGTTTGGTCTGTCCTTCAAACTGAGGATCACCAATCTTAACACTGATAATTGCGGTCAGACCTTCACGAATATCATCACCGGATAAATTCGGTTCGGAATCCTTAAGAAGTTTCGCTGATCTTGCATAATCATTA
>JAZLHG010000426.1:0-4960 GCA_045616705.1 Lachnospiraceae bacterium
GTCAAGGTTGTCAGCTACGTTCTGCTTGAAGAGTGCGATTGCATCATCTCTTGAAAGATCGCCTGATGTGTAACCACGAACTGCATCTCTCCAGTACTGGTTGATTGTCTCATCGTACTGTGTAAGGTTCTTACCATTTGCATAAGCGTTAGCTGGAACGAATGCGTCGAACATGTTCTGTCCGCCAAGGAAGTCAAGCTCGCCGTTTGACATAGCCATAACTGTACCTGAAGCTACACAGTCTTTTGTTCCACCTTCACCATTAAGTGTTCCGTTAGCCCACTTATACTGAAGTCCGTCCTCTGTGCAGTTAAGTGTGATCCAATCGATGATCTTTCCAACTGCCTCAGCCTTTGTTGTATCCTTGTTAGCAAGTACCCATGTACCACCCCAGAAGAATCCGATTGGAGGTGCACAGCAAGCCCAGTCACCATATGTTCCTTCTCCAACAGCTTCGCCGCCGCAGTTAGGAGCAAGTGTGTAGTTGATTAACCATGCAGGTCCAAAGAAACCGAAGATACCCTGAGGGCCTTCACCCTTCATATCTGCAAACCAAGCATCTGTCCAGTCCTGAGTATCGTTGTAGAACTTGCCGTCCTTTAACTGCTTGGAAAGGTCTAAGAATGCTTCTCTCTTAGGATCGATAACAAGCTTGCCATCTACGATCCAACCCTGATCAGAGCTGTTCTCAACTGCGTGCCAAAGGTCACCATCACCAGATACGATACCATAGCCCTTAGCCTGAAGAGCATCAGCTGCCTCGAAGAACTTATCCCAGCTGTTAGAACCGGAACCGATGATAGCACCGATCTCAGCAGGATCATCTGTACCGAATACATCCTTAGCGATAGAACGACGGTAGATGAAAGCACCACCTGTTGCCTGGTAGCCAAGAGCTACAAGATCGCCATCAGGGTTTGTTCCGATATCGATTGTGTACTGTGCAATGTCAGCTGCCTTTGTCTCAGCTTCAACGTCGATGCCGAGCTCGCTGTAAGGAGCTGCGAACTGATAAGCATCGCCCTGTGCATACTTAAGAACGAAAGCTGCCTCAGCTGCATAGATGTCAGGAGCGTCAGCGCCACCTGCTGCAAGTGCAGCATCAAGAGCGGGCTGGTAAGCACCATCAGTTGTTGCGATGATTGTAGTATTTACTGTGTAACCGAAATCAGGATTAGCTTCGAGGAACTTGTCAACCATTCCAGGAATCTCATCTGTGAAGGACCAAAGGTTGATAACGTTATCACCTTCTACTGCCTCAGCTGCGGGAGCTTCTGCTTCCTCTGCTGCGGGCTCTTCTGCTACAGCTTCTTCTGCTGCTGCAGGTGCTTCAGCTGCGGGTGCTGCTGCTTCGCCACAACCAGCGAGCATAGCTGCAACCATAGCTACACACAAAACTACGCTTAAAACTTTCTTTTTCATTTTGTTTCCTCCCTTGAGTATTTAGATATAGGGCACTATGCCCTACACAAGTAATAAAATAGCACATATTCGTATAACTGTCACCCCTTTTTGTGAATTTTCGTAATTTTCGTAAACTTTTTGTGAATTTTGTTATTTTGTGATATTTTTCACAGGCAAAAACCCCAAAATATTGTGTTTACGAAAATTACTTATTCATAATTTCGTAGAGCCGACCCTGATTTTCCCAAGGTCGGCTCCTAAAATGGTGATATTTATTACTAATTCTTGCTATTTTTTACTATGCGGTATGACCAAAAACACCCTACGTACCTATTTGTTTTTGTCAATTATTGCTGATAACATGTATACAAAGGGGCTATTCCAATAAACTGCGATTTCATTGGTGGAATAACTCTGGGCTGAATCGGCGTAGCATTTCGCTGCCGGAGTACCCATCATTGTGCCTTTTACAAAGGAATCTTCAAAGTTACCGTTGGGTCCGCCTACAAGCATACCCTTCATCTCAACACCCTTTGCAATACTAGGTCTATGGTGAGTATTCAGTGCTGACAAAGAACCGTAACCTGTTACGAAGCAGTAGCTTGTAGCATTCTGACCTAAGAGATAGGACAACTGGTCATATACTGCCTGATCATACTTGGCATCGGATGCAAGGTCTCCACTGAGAAGCATCTGACGAGCATAACCACAGACTACCATGTTGGAGCCCCAGCAGTAATTCTTGCCAAGATCAACCATATAACCGTCAGTCTGTGCATTTGCAAGGTACTCATCTGCCTTGCCGGCCATTTCTGTTCTGATTTTATCCGCAAGCTCCGGGTTCTGACCATCAGTAAGTGTTAAGTAAGCAATGTTACCATAGGTTCCCACGCTGCTCCAGCCATATCCATGAAGTACGTACTGGCTGAGAAGGTCTTCTGCATAAGCAATATACTTAGCATCTCCCGTTACTTTATATAATTCAACGGACGCCCAGTACATCTCATCCTTAAACTGACCATCAGGATACTCACCGGTTACAATTTCTTCCGGATTGGAGAAACTGGGTGAACTCTTGTGCTCTTCAAGATATGCGTAAGCCTTTTTAGCTGCCGCAACCGCAGACTTACAAAAAGCAGGATCGATATCTGCATATATTGTGGATGCCTGCGCCATAATTGCCGCGAAATCACCGGTTGCGGTATTGGAAATAGGACTCAGAATCAATTCATCTGTCTCCTCTTCCGGCATTACAAACTGAGGAAACTCCAGACAAGTAACCTTATGATATACGCCACCGGTTGCCGGATCCTGCATCTTAAGCAGCCAATCCAGTTCATATTTCACTTCATCCAGAATATCAGGAACACCGTTGCCACTCTCAGGAATGCCTAAATCGTCTCTACTCCACAGTTCAGGATAATCCATATAAGCAAGAAGCAGATCTTCTGCTGCAGTCACACCGGATACAACATAACGTCCGTAATCACCTGCATCATGCCATCCACCGGTCACCTCCTGATGCTTATCTGTTCCATAGATAACTGCATCTTCCATATGACATGTGGGATGTGCGAAGTCTCCTGCAAGAGAAGCATCAATCTCCATACCGCAGCGCTGACGGCTCAACATTAAGATTGCATCCTCAAGAAGGCTGTCATAAACGCCATCACCGATTACGAAAGGATAAGAATCATCACCGTTTGATACAACAATTTTGTAAGTACCCGGCGTGGTGAAGTCACTGAAATCCGCCTGCATTACACTCTCTTCTGCGTATTCGGCAGATACAGGGCCTGTAAGCGTTCCGGAATATACAACTGAACCCTTATCATCAACCAGATCGAATTTGTTATCAATGCCCTCGCTTCTTACAACAGCAGTCTTACGAGCCTTAGGAAGGAATCCAACCTGGTTCACATTCACATTCTTGCTCATATCCACAATTTCTGTATAAATTACATTGGTATCATCGATCAGCACCAAGGATACATTGTCGATGGTAACCACATGTGCATCCAGACTGCTAACACTCTCAGGTGTACCGAAGTTGAAGCACATTCTGGGAGCCACATCTGTCTCCTCCTTCATGGTAAATTCAAAGGACACATGCTGCATATCAGGTCCGATAGAAACATTCTCCATGAAGTATGGATGATAATCACTACCATTAATCTGAATTCTGGACTCGAAATCACGTTCAACAGAAGATGAGATATCATATGAGAATTCATAAACGCCGCCTTCATCCAGTCTGAATCCGTCATAGAAAATCTGAACACCATAGTTGGTGGCGCCAGCCTTGGAAATATCTGCAACACCCTGTCCGTCCACTTCCGTAAAGTCACAATATCCACCACTGTTTAAGTAGGTGCCCCAACCCTCAATACCGTCAGAGAAATCACCGTTCTTAATACGGTTCATTCCTACGGCATTCACATCCGGTTCTGCAGGTTCTTCTTCCTCTGCCTCTTCAAGTGCTTCCTCAGGCTCTTCCACAGGTTCTGCAGCCACTTCTGCAACTTCTTCTGCCGGAGCCACGGGAGCCGCTTCCGATCCACAGCCCGCAAGAGAAACTACCATTGCCACTGTGCAAATCAGTGCCCATAACTTTTTGTTTTTCATACCATTCCTCCCAATTTCACTGAAATCACTTGGCAATCTCTAGCGACTTCAGCACATATTTAATATCTTTAACCGAACTACTGTCTTCATTATATACATATAAAACTACGCACATTCCATCTCTCGCAGGAGTGAACACAAATTCTACACGATGGGAATCGTAATTCGTTGTGTAATAATCATACTGTCTGCCGTAAGCCTCTGTTACAGCAGTAGGAAATGTATAATGCTTCAGGTTCGGATTCCACCATTTCAGATTCGACGTCTCCTTCGGACAGACATTACAGATAATTGCTCTCTCAACACCGCCCTTTTCATCTACATCACTGGTATTTGCCAGATACTTCTTATTGCTGAAATAGAACACCGCCAAATATTCCGCACTCTTCTTATTTTTCAGCACATTTAAGAAATATCCGTGACCTCTTCCCGCATCCAGATTCAAGGCTTCATCATTCTGTACACTAATCCAGTCCTTGGGAACCCTATATTTCACCAGGCCGTCTGCCAGAGACAGTTCCACCACTTCGCTATCCTTATATTCCGAAACAGCAGACCCTTCATACAATTTCAGAATGGGCTCCGTTTTGGAGAATCCTGATCCGCATAAGAGTAGCGAGCAGGCGCAGAGCAGAGCCACACAGATCATCGACTTTCTCATAATCCACCTCGCAAATCCGACTGAACCCCATACTTCTCAAGACATTTCAGCACCTTCCGCACAGTCTTGTATTCCCCATAATCATCCGTTAGTTCCACGGTCATGCCCTTCTGATATGTATTCTGAAACACTGTCTCGAAGTTATTCGTCCCGCAGGGTACACCGTCTACAAATATCCTCTGATCATGAATACGAATACGAACCGAAGTCTTTACCGGTGCCTCATCCGATGTCTCTTCTTTCTCCGTCTTGCCTAAATCCTCTTCCTTT
>JAZLHG010000427.1:0-2316 GCA_045616705.1 Lachnospiraceae bacterium
TTAATTCTGCCCTTCTTCACTATGGTACAGAGTCCACAGATGATGAGAGGCAGTAACATCATATTGAAGAAATAATGGGTACAATTAAAATACGCAAGGAAAAATCCCATGAATGCGTATCCGGTCGAGAAAATCAGGGAAGCCCATCTTACGGAATACAGCTTATTCAGCATGATATTAAAGGTAAGACCGCTTAAACCAATCATTAGAATTCCCATGAACAGAATACCTTCCGGCAGATGCTCATTGGGGAATAACAGAAGCAGGAGGTTGGGAAGACTGTTTAGATAATAGGAAGAAAATCCCAACATGTCTCCACCAAAGGTCTTGCTGAAATTATAGAAAAAATCATCGTTCCCGAAGAAGATATATTTCAGATATCCATAGTAATCTACAAACTGGTATCTCATATCCGCCATCAGAATCGATGTCTTACCAAACGGGTAAAACCCGTACGCAATGCTGATTACCAGCATAAACAGTACGGGTATTATAAACGCCAGAATATAGCAGGTTATTTTCTTCGTGCCGGTTCTGCTCATCTTCCCTCACTCTGATTGCTACTTCATTAGAGAATAATCTGCTCATTGCATACAGTACAAAATGCTCTAGCACCACTTGACAGTCTGAAGCTACGATTGGTTCCGCAGGACGGGCAATACTTAATTGCTGTAGCTTGACCATTGCTTCTGCCACCGGTTACTTCGTTCATTTCATCCAAATCCAGTTCTACTAATTCAACATCTTTCTTATTCTCTGTCATATTACACGCCTTGCAAATATTATTAGAGTCTTCCAAACCCTTATATTTCTATATATGAACCACTTTGCAAAAAGGCTAATAACAAAAAATGCTTGGGATCATGATTCCTAAGCATTTCTTGAGCGGAGAAAGAGGGATTTGAACCCTCGCGCCGCGTTAACGACCTACACCCTTAGCAGGGGCGCCTCTTCAGCCTCTTGAGTATTTCTCCTAATTCTGAATTCCTGATTCATTATTCAGTTCTTGCGCTAAACGCAAAAGTAATTATACTAAAGGGTCATTCCTTTGTCAATTGCTTTTGCTAAGGTAATCATTTTATCTTTATTTACTTTACAAATTTGTCGATCGTAGGTATAGAATCCGTTAATTTCATCTTCCACATCCGACACCTGTGTATAGATACTGCCGCACAATCCCTTTGGAATGGCAGGTAGCACCATCTTCTCATAGGTCTCTACGATTCGATTGGTCAGATCCTCTTCTCCCTCACAGGTACCGTATCCGTAAGTCTTCTCCGTATTAAACAGATGACCCTCGATTCTTCTGGTAAATCCACCAAACTCCGACAGAAGCAACGGCTTCTTCTTTGCCTTGAGCTTCTTGGTTCTAAAATAAATATGTCTGCTGTCTACATCGGAATGTTTCTGGGCAAACCACCCGGAGGTGTAGTCATAAATCCGACTAATGTCCCGCGATTTCAAAATGTCTCCGATTTCATCGCTGTCCGTCTGTCCCCAGCCCTCATTGAATACCGTGTAAGCAATTACCGAAGGATGATTATACATGAGATCCTGGGTGGCGCAGGCGCATTCCATAAACAGTTTCCGCTGACGCTCACTCTTGTACCGCCCTTTGTCGTTTAAGTGAACACCAATGGTTGCAAGGGCTGTATCCTGCCAGAATCGGTAGGGACCGTTATTGACCATATCCTGCATTACCAGCATTCCCAGGCGATCGCAATCGTAATAAAACTGCTCCGGCTCCACCTTAATATGTTTGCGAAGCAGGTTCAGCCCCAATTCCTTCATTCTCAGAATATCCCGGCTATACTCTTCCGGCTCCTCAGGAACAAATAATCCCTTCTGATGATATCCCTGGTCCAGCACTCCGTGCAGGAAAATCGACCGCCCGTTCAGACAGATTCTCTGGTATCCCTTCACTTCCCGAATCGACACTTCCCGCAAACCAAAATAGGAAGTAACCAGATCTTCATCGCACCGAATCTCTACATTATATAAGTAGGGATCGGCGGGACACCAGTATCTTGGATTCTTAGATAAATCGATTTCACCCTTACCGTCTGTAACAGACAGAACCACAGGTCCTTCCGGAGTATGAACGGTGAGTTCTGCCTGTTTCGGACAACTTCCGTCATGATACTGTAATTCCACTGCCACCTTTGTGCCGCCGGGCGTGAAACGAATATCCGTCAAGTATTGCTCCGGAACCACCTCACACCAAACCGTCTGCCAGATTCCGCTTACCGGGGTATACCACATGCCGCCACGATTCAGCGTCTGCTTCCCGTAAGGGAATTCCTGATCCAGGGTATC
>JAZLHG010000428.1:0-1194 GCA_045616705.1 Lachnospiraceae bacterium
CGAAGCAGAAGGTTGCGGATCTGGCAAGACTGGTATCCAAGTATTCAGGACCCATCAATCTGCACATTATTAATTTCACAGATATTCAGCTGTATATTTATGAGAAGTGCCCGCATGATGAACTTACCATTATTATGCGAAGATATATGATGAAGATTGCAGAGCATATTGCCAAGGAGAATGAGTGTCTGGGCTTAATTACCGGCGAATCTATCGGACAGGTTGCCAGCCAGACCATGCAGAGTCTGTATGCTACCAATGAGGTGTGCACCCTTCCGGTATACAGACCGCTAATTGGATTTGATAAGCAGGAGATTGTTACCATCTCTGAGAAGATTGATACTTACGAGACATCCATTCTTCCTTTTGAAGACTGCTGTACGATTTTTGTGGCAAAGCATCCGGTTACCAAGCCGAATTTGAACATTATTAAGCGTCATGAGACCAATCTGGAAGAACGAATTGATGAGTTGTTTGAACAGGCCATTGCGACACAGGAAGTAATGGTTGTGGAATAGAATGATGAAGAATAAACAGAGGAAAGAGAATCTCATACTGTTTCTGGCAGGATGCCTTCTCGGCATCCTCTGTTTTGTTGCGATTTACGGTGTTCGCATCCTGAATGTTACCTATGACGGATGGCTCCTTAAGGGTGATGTGGATCTGATGCAGCACTATATTGGCTGGGGGCATTACCGTAATGATCCCTGGCAGTTTCCCTATGGGTTGATTGCATCTCTGTCAACGCCATTCTCCATGTCTGTGATCTATACAGATTCCATTCCCATTGTTGCGGTATTCTGCAAAATTTTATCTCCCATTCTGCCCGAGACATTTCAGTACTATGGAATCTACGGCCTATTATGTTTTGCTCTGCAGGGTGGTATCGGTATGCTGCTTCTTAAGAGATTTGTCAGCAGAAGATGGGTCATGGTTTTGTTTGATTTTTTCCTGATTATGGCATTCCCCATATTGCAGAGAATGTATTATCATACAGCGCTGGCATCTCAGTGGTTGATTCTTCTGGCCCTTCTCTTCTGGTTTGAGACGGATGAGCAGACAGGCCTTAAGCGTAACTGTCTGAAATGGGGTCTTATGGGATTTCTCTGTGTGGGAATTCATTCCTATTTCCTGCCCATGTGCGGCGGCATTATGGCCATGTCCATACTGGAACAGTGGATTGTTGCTAAGAAA
>JAZLHG010000429.1:0-1512 GCA_045616705.1 Lachnospiraceae bacterium
CTGGTAAGTTACCTTGCCTGCCATATTATAGGTGTAAGGGAAGGTAAAGGTTGCTGTATCGTTGGAAGAAACCACTTCTACGCCTGCTTCTTCACCGGTCATGGTAGCCAGCGTGGTTACCACACCTTCCGCATCCTGCAGGGAAACAGAAATCTCTTCGATTTCCATCTCTACTTTCTCGTTATTGTAAAGATCTACGTTCACATCCAGTTCTTCATTTTGAACAGGAAGAACCGTGTTTGTATACGTCTTGTTAATTCCGCAAGCCTCTACTTCACCTACCCAAACCGGAGCGGTTACGGCGATATCTCCGTCTGCCTCCGTAACTTTCAGGTAGTAGTAAGAGTAATTGGAAGGGATTGTAAAAGTAACAACCTCTTCGCTGGAGGAATAATTACCACTGGCAACGCTAAGTCCACCGTTTACAATTACTTCAACTTTTCCAATCGGCTCCTCAGTGGCATCACTGATTTCAGCCTTGATAGAAACTGTCTCGCCTACCGCATCCTTTTCAAGGATGGTACCCATGATGTAATCATCTAAGGTATAGTAAACGCTTAAATCATTATCTTCCGTTGCATAGATTCTGCGATTGCGCATTGCATCGTAGATCATCTCTTCAGTATTTGCATCTGCAAGAACAACGGTACGAGCGGTATTCGCATCTCCCCATAAACCTTTGTGGTTATCCTGGTTATTGGTCGGAGCGACATGCCATCCCTTATCCAGTGCTCTTGTGTAATATTCATAAGACGGGAAGTATCCGCTGCTTCCGATTGCACCTTCCCCGCTTCCGACTTCCATTAAGTTAATCAAATCATCGTTGGCTTCGGTATAGTATGCGAAATCCTGGAAATCGCCAAACGTTGTGCCCGGATGGTTGAACATGCTGATGGAATCTGGAACGGTATTCAATGCCTGATAGTAGTTACTCAGTGCAGTGGAATAGGTTGCATACGCAGTCTGCGTACGGCTCTGGAAACCGGGTGTGTTAAATGTATTCATATGGCCAAGGCCGTTTGACCAGGTCATTTCATATCCATACAAGCAGGTAAACTTGTCGTTACTGTACTGCTCTGCCAACGCATGGCCTTTTGTCCACTCCTGTTCGGGAGAGGAATCCATGTTCTTGGAAATCACACTCGCATCCATATTATCTAAGGAGTTCGAGTGATCCGTTACTGCTAAGAAGTCAAGGTTTGCTACCTGGGTTGCATGTTGGAATGCTTCTTCACAACTACCGGCGCCATCAGAGAAGTTCGTATGAGAGTGAATCTGTCCAAAGTAGATGTTATACTTCTCGCCGCTCTTCTCAGTGAAGGATAAGGTAGATACAGCACTGTCAAGATAGCCTTCCTTGACAGCCTTTACCTGCAACTTAACAGGAAGCTCGTTTAACACGAGGGCTTCCGTGTAGGTCAGCCAATCCTCGTTAGAATTACTGTTTCCGTCATCGGTTCCGTTTTCGTCATCCCCTTCGTCTGCATCTGCAGTGGTGAAGTCGGAGGCCAA
>JAZLHG010000430.1:0-4569 GCA_045616705.1 Lachnospiraceae bacterium
AGGGTATGGCCTTAATGCTAAACTTAAGAATGTATTAGGTGATAATATCGTTAATAAAGACAATCTCGCTGATCTTGCCGACTATCACATGATTGTAATGAAAGAACATGTGTATGTTAATACCTATGCACCGATTTTATATGCTTCATCTAATGTACAGTTACAATCCGAAACTGAAGCATATATTTCTTCAGACTCTAATAGTTTTGCATATATTATAGTGAAATAAATAGAAAGGTATGGTAACAATATGGAAAAAACTATGGATAAAATCGTAGCATTAGCCAAATCTCGTG
Source organism: Lachnospiraceae bacterium (assembly GCA_045616705.1). GTDB lineage: Bacteria > Bacillota > Clostridia > Lachnospirales > Lachnospiraceae > UBA2868. The sequence continues at coordinate 297 of JAZLHG010000430.1, forward strand.
GATTCGTTCATCCCGGTTCTGAGATTTACGGCGGTTTGGCTAATACTTGGGATTTTGGTATTCTTGGTGTAGAACTGAAGAATAATATTAAAAAGGCCTGGTGGCAGAAATTCGTAAATGAGAGTCCTACAAATGTAGGTGTTGACTGTGCGATTCTGATGAACCCTCAGACTTGGGTTGCTTCCGGCCATTTGGGTGGTTTCTCCGATCCTTTGATGGATTGTAGAGAGTGCCATGAGCGTTTTAGAGCGGATAAGATTATCGAAGATTATGCAGCTGAAAATGGTATTACACTTGAGAGTAGCGTTGATGGCTGGTCTCAGGAAGAAATGAAGAATTATATTGAAGAGAATAATATTCCTTGTCCTACTTGCGGTAAGCATAATTTTACCGATATCAGACAGTTCAACTTGATGTTTAAGACATTCCAGGGTGTTACAGAAGATGCCAAGAATACAGTATATTTAAGACCTGAAACCGCACAGGGTATTTTTGTAAACTTCAAGAATGTACAGCGTACTTCTCGTAAAAAGGTACCTTTTGGTATTTGTCAGGTAGGTAAATCTTTTAGAAATGAGATTACTCCCGGTAATTTTATTTTCCGTGTGCGTGAATTTGAGCAGATGGAAATGGAATTCTTCTGTGTTCCTGATACAGATCTTGAGTGGTTTGCATATTGGAAGAAATTCTGTATTGACTGGCTTAAGAGCCTTGGTATGAAGGAAGAGGAGATGAGAGTTCGTGATCATGATCCTGAAGAGTTATCATTCTATTCCAAGGCAACAACTGACGTTGAATTTCTTTTCCCGTTTGGTTGGGGCGAGCTCTGGGGTATTGCTGATCGTACCAATTATGACCTTACACAGCATCAGAATGTATCCGGTGAGGATTTAACCTATTTTGATGATACAACCAATGAGAAGTATATTCCTTTCGTAATTGAGCCTTCGGTTGGTGTTGAGCGTTTGTTCCTTGCATTCCTCTGCGGTGCATATGACGAAGAGGAAATCGGTGAAGGTGATGTGAGAACAGTTCTTCATTTCCATCCTGCACTTGCACCCGTTAAGATTGGTATTCTTCCTCTCAGCAAGAAGTTAAACGAGGGTGCGGAGAAGATTTACAATCAGCTTTGCAAGAAGTATAATTGTGAGTTTGATGACAGAGGAAATATTGGTAAGAGATACAGAAGACAGGGTGAAATCGGTACACCGTTCTGTATTACCTATGACTTCGAATCTGAAACAGATCAGGCAGTGACTGTTCGTGACAGAGATACAATGGAGCAGGTTCGTGTTCCCATTGACGAACTGGAGAAGTACTTCGAAGATAAATTTGTGTTTTAATTTTAATACATATTGATGCCATTTGTTCATAGACAAAATTTTTTCTTTATGTTAAAATTATTTTTGGTGGTAGGATTAGATATATACCTATCTTGAAGTAAAACATATCGAGGTATTTTGTTGATGATTTTGCTAGCGTGTGTGAAGCACCTTTCAATGGCATATAATGAATAGAGTCAAATTACAGGGGTAATTTGGCTCTTTTCTTTTGTTAAATTCTCAACAATAACTTGATTCATTAAATTTTAGGAGGGTAACATGAGAAAAAAATGGGTTTACTTGTTCACGGAAGGTAACGCATCTATGCGTAATACCCTTGGTGGTAAGGGTGCAAACCTTGCAGAAATGACCAATATTGGTCTTCCTGTACCGCAGGGCTTTACTGTAACAACAGAAGCCTGCAATCAGTATTACGAAGACGGCAGACAGATTAATGATGAGATTATGTCTTCTATTATGGAGTTTGTAGGCCGTATCGAAATGATTAATGATAAGTATTTTGGCGATCCTGAGAAGCCTTTACTTGTATCTGTTCGTTCCGGTGCTCGTGCATCTATGCCCGGTATGATGGATACCATTCTGAACCTTGGTCTTAACGATGAAGTTGTTCATGCTATGATTGAAGGTAATCCGGATCCTAAGTTTGAGAGATTCGTATATGACTCTTACAGAAGATTTATTCAGATGTTCTCTGATGTTGTAATGGGTGTAGGTAAGAAGCATTTCGAACAACTCATCGACGAGATGAAGGAGAAGAAGGGCGTTGTATATGATGTAGATCTTACAGCTGAAGATCTTAAGGAACTTGCAGAACAGTTCAAGGAAGAGTATAAGAACGAACTGGATGAAGAGTTCCCTTCCGATCCTATTGTACAGCTTAAGGAGGCAATTAAGGCTGTATTCCGTTCTTGGGATAATCCTCGTGCTAATGTATATCGTCGTGATAACGATATTCCTTACAGCTGGGGTACTGCAGTTTCTGTAATGCCCATGGTATTTGGTAACTTAAACAATAATTCCGGTACAGGTGTTGCATTCACACGTGATCCTGCAACCGGTGAGAAGAAGCTCATGGGTGAGTTCCTTGTTAATGCCCAGGGTGAGGACGTAGTAGCCGGAATTCGTACACCGATGCATATTTCAGAGATGGAGCAGAAGTTCCCTGAAGCTTATAAGCAGTTTATTAAGGTTTGTAAGATTCTTGAGAAGCATTATCATGATATGCAGGATATGGAATTCACTGTTGAGAATGGTAAGTTATACATGCTCCAGTGTCGTAATGGTAAGAGAACTGCTCAGGCAGCCCTTAAGATTGCATGTGATCTTGTTGATGAAGGTATGAAGACAGAAGAGGAAGCAGTTGCAATGATTGATCCTCGTAACCTTGATACACTTCTCCATCCTCAGTTTGATGTTAAGGCACTGAAGGATTCTACACCGATTGGTAAGGGTCTTGGTGCTTCTCCCGGAGCAGCCTGCGGCAAAATCGTATTCTCAGCAGAAGATGCTGAGGAATGGCATCGCAGAGGTGAGAAGGTTGTTCTTGTACGTCTTGAGACCTCTCCTGAAGACATTACCGGTATGAAGGCTGCACAGGGTATTCTTACTGTTCGTGGTGGTATGACCTCTCATGCGGCTGTAGTGGCACGTGGCATGGGTAAATGTTGCGTATCCGGTTGCGGCGATATTGTTATGAATGAAGAGAACAAGAGATTTACGCTTGCAGGTAAGGAATTTACAGAGGGTGATTATATCTCAATTGATGGTTCAACCGGTAATATTTATGACGGTATGATTCCTACAGTTGATGCTACAATTGCCGGTGAATTTGGTCGTATTATGTCATGGGCTGATAAATATCGTACACTGAAGGTTCGTACAAATGCTGATACTCCTGCAGATGCTCGTAAAGCTCGTGAACTTGGCGCTGAGGGTATTGGACTTTGCAGAACTGAACATATGTTCTTCGAGAGTGATCGTATTGATGCATTCCGTGAAATGATTTGTTCTGACTCTGTAGAAGAGAGAGAAGTTGCTCTTGAGAAGATTCTTCCTTATCAGCAGGGTGACTTCGAGAAATTATATGAAGCACTTGAGGGATATCCGGTAACTATTCGTTTCCTTGATCCTCCTCTTCATGAGTTCGTACCTACTGAAGAAGCTGATATTAAGAAACTTGCTGAGGCTAAGAATAAGACAGTTGAAGAGATTAAAGCTATTATTGATTCCCTTCATGAGTTTAATCCTATGATGGGTCATCGCGGATGCCGTCTTGCAGTTACATATCCTGAAATTGCCAAGATGCAGACCAAGGCTGTTATTCGTGCGGCAATCAATGTATCTAAGAAGCATTCCAACTGGAAGGTTAAGCCTGAAATCATGATTCCTCTTGTAGGTGATGTGAAGGAGTTTAATTTTGTTAAGCAGGCTGTTATTGAGACAGCTGAAGACGAGATCAAAGCTGCTCACTTCAAACTTGAGTACGAGATTGGTACTATGATTGAAATTCCCAGAGCTGCACTTACAGCTGATGAGATTGCAGCAAATGCTGACTTCTTCTGCTTCGGTACCAACGACTTAACACAGATGACATACGGTTTCTCAAGAGATGATGCAGGTAAGTTCTTAGAGGCATATTATGATGCTAAGATCTTTGAGAACGATCCGTTTGCTAAACTGGATAGAAACGGTGTTGGTAAGCTGATGAAGATGTCTATGGAGCTTGGTAAGCCGGTTAACCCGAATATCCATGTTGGTATTTGTGGTGAACACGGTGGAGATCCAGATTCAGTTAAATTCGCTCACAGAATCGGATTAAACTATGTATCTTGCTCACCATTCAGAGTTCCACAAGCAAGATTAGCTGCAGCTCAAGCAGTTATCGAAGCTAAAAAATAATCAAGTTTATTGATTTTCAAAAAAGACGGACT
>JAZLHG010000431.1:0-3278 GCA_045616705.1 Lachnospiraceae bacterium
CCGCTTGGCCTCCGACTTTATGAAGGCAGAAGTGCAGAATCGCTGTCGCTTAGAACTTGAGACAGTAGATGCTATGGAACTGGTAAATAGTGTAATTATCCCGGCACTGAACCAGGTGGGTAAGGATTATGAGAGCGGAAAGATTTTCTTGCCCCAGCTGATTCAGGCAGCGGAGACCACCAAGCTGGCATTTGAAGTGGTGCAGGAACAGTTCGCCTCTTCCGGAGAGAAGAAGGGACCTATTCTGATTTGTACTGTAGAGGGTGATATTCACGATATCGGTAAGAATATTGTTAAGGTTGTACTTGAGAGTTATGGCTATATGGTGATTGACCTTGGTAAAGATGTGAAGCCCGATGTGGTCATTGAGGCTTATGGGAAGTATCGGCCCAAAGCCATTGGATTATCGGCGCTTATGACAACAACCGTTGTAAATATGGAGCGAACCATTAAGGCTCTTCATGATAATGATATTCATTGCCCGGTGTTTGTTGGCGGTGCGGTATTAACCCAGCAGATTGCCGATGAAATCGGTGCTGATTACTATACAGAGGATGCCATGGCTTCCGTCCATCTTATGGAAGAGATTATCTTGTAGAAATACTTATTTTGTGGTATCTTTAATACGTTAAAGCGTAACGTTTTAACGTGCAGCAAATGTATATTTCTTAGAAAAGAGGACATGTAATGAAAGTAGCAATTCTTGTAATTTATTTCCTTGTTCTGGTTGGCATCGGCTTGTACTGTCGTAAGACCGCAACCGATGTTAACGGATTCGTACTGGGCGGTAGAAGTGTAGGTCCCTGGCTTACAGCGTTTGCGTATGGTACATCTTATTTCTCAGCCGTAATTTTCGTAGGTTATGCCGGTCAGTTTGGCTGGAAGTTCGGTTTGGCTTCTACCTGGATCGGTATCGGTAATGCGGTAATCGGTTCCCTTCTTGCCTGGGTAATTCTCGGCAGAAGAACCAGAATTATGACCCAGCATTTAGAATCGGCAACAATGCCCCAGTTCTTTGAGAAGAGATTTAACTCCAAAGGACTAAAGATTGGTGCTTCCTTTATTATTTTCATCTTTATGATTCCATATACCGCCTCCCTCTACAATGGTCTCTCAAGACTGTTTGGAATGGCATTTAACATTGACTACAGCGTATGTATTATTCTGATGGCTGTACTTACTGCGATTTATGTAATTGCCGGTGGTTATATGGCAACCGCAATTAATGACTTTATTCAGGGTATTATCATGCTGTTTGGTATCGTGGTTGTTATTGCGGCGGTACTTAAGACAAAGGGCGGTTTCTTAATGGCAATTGACGGTCTTGCAAGAGTAACGGATGCAGCTGCCAGTGAGACACCCGGTGTGTTTGCATCTTTCTTCGGTGCAGACCCTGTAAGTCTGTTCTTCGTTATTATTCTTACATCCCTGGGTACATGGGGACTTCCGCAGATGGTTCAGAAGTTCTATGCAATCAAGGATGAAGGAAGTATTCAGAAGGGTACCATTATCTCTACATTGTTTGCAGTTGTAGTTGCAGGTGGCAGCTACTTCTTAGGCGGATTCGGAAGACTCTTCTCCGATCAGATTGATGTAGCGGCGAATGGATTTGATTCCATTATTCCTACCATGCTGTCCGGTATGCATCCTGCAATTATTGCATTGGTTGTTATTCTGGTATTATCGGCATCCATGTCAACCCTATCTTCACTGGTTATGACATCTGCATCTACATTAACACTGGATTTTGTGAAGGATACTGTAGTGAAGAAGATGAGTGAGAAAGCACAGCTTCTTATGATTCGTGTGCTGATTGTGGTATTTATCGCTATATCCTCCGTAATTGCTATGGTACAATATAAGAGTAACATTACATTTATCGCACAGTTAATGGGTGTGTCATGGGGTGCAATGGCCGGCGCATTTTTAGCACCGTTCCTGTATGGTTTGTATTCCAAGAAGGCAACCAAAGCTTCCTGCGCAGTTTGCTTTATTTTCGGCGCAGCCTTAATGACATTGAACCTCTTCTTCAGAAGTTCATTCCCTGCAATCCTGCAGTCTCCGATTAATGCAGGTGCCTTTGCGATGGTGGCAGGACTTGTTCTGGTTCCGCTTGTTAGTTTGATTTCCAAGAAACCTCCCAAGGAGGACGTAGATGCAACCTTTGCATGCTACGAGCAGAAGAAGACTGTTGCTCAGAAGACAGCTCTTGGTGAATAAGAGAGAAAGGAATTTAAATGGAGTATCGTAAGATCGACAAACTAGGTGTATCTACATCAATTCTTGGTTTTGGTTGTATGCGTCTGCCTCTGACTCCTGATGGCAAGATTGATGAGGCTGAAACCGAGAGAATGATTGACAAGGCCTATGCGGCCGGAGTGAATTACTATGATACCGCCTACCCTTACCATGGAGGTGAGAGTGAGAATGTAGTTGGCCGTATCATGAAGAAGTATGACCGATCCAGTTTCTACCTTGCAACCAAACTTCCGATTTGGTTAGTGAAGACCGAGGAGGACGTAGACAGATTGTTTGAGGAGCAGAGAAGTAAGCTCCAGACCGATTATTTCGATTTCTATCTGCTTCATGCCTTAAACAGAGAACGTTGGGAACTGATTAAGTCCCTGGGCATTGTTGATAAAATGGTAGAGAGACAGAAAAAGGGTCAGATTAAGTTTTTGGGATTCTCATTCCATGATTCATATGATGTGTTTGAAGAGATTCTTACCTACAGGGATTGGGATTTCTGCCAGATTCAGTATAACTACATGGATTGTGATACGCAGGCTACTACCAAGGGATATGCCCTTGCGAAAGAGAGAAATGTTCCGCTTGTGATTATGGAGCCTATTAAGGGAGGTACACTTGCAGGATTCTCCGATGATATCAATGCAATGATTGATCAGGTTGAGAAGGGCAAGAGTTGTTCTTCTGTTGCTCTCAGATGGGTGGCATGTCATGATCAGGTTAAGGTGATTCTAAGCGGTATGTCCAACATGGAACAGCTGGAGGATAACCTTGATACGTTCAAGGAGTTTGTACCTTTAAATGATGAAGAATATTCCATGATTAAGGATGTTCGTACTGTCCTTGAGACCAGAGTGAAGAATGGATGCACAGGCTGCAGATACTGTATGCCGTGCCCGAAGGGTGTATATATTTCAGAGAGCTTCAGCGCATGGAATACTTATCATATGTATCGTTCCTTTGGTGTTGTTGCGTTTGACTGGAATGCGATGGGAGATGCCCATCAACCTAAGAACTGTGTGGAATGTGGT
>JAZLHG010000432.1:0-3448 GCA_045616705.1 Lachnospiraceae bacterium
TCATAATCTCATTGTCGTAAATTAATTTATCCCAATTCTCAACCTGCACAGGCATCCACTCCCCGGCGATTACATTACCGGTATAGGGCTTGTAGCTATAGTAATCATCAGAATAATCATAATAAGTAATCTCTGCACGATTAATAGAGCCCAGTGCAAGTCCCGCAGTAAGAATCAGAACCAGTACGCTTCCTATCCGAAGGCTTCCACTAAGAGCTTGCTCCATACTGTTCTTCATAAACAGATACAGAATGATGGAATCCGCCATCGCTAACAGCGCTGTTGCAATAATGAAAAACCTCCAGGGGAACTGCACAAAGGATAAATATCCGTTCAGCCTCTCCCATGGAATTAAATCCGTCGTTAATAAAGAGAACAGCACGCCGCCGATTAACATCCAGTCCGCATAAGACAGAATGTCCTTATTCTCGTCGGTTTTCTTCACCAGCACACGAACCAGTGCCAGTACCAGAAGCAGAATTCCCAGAGACGGGAAGGTCTGTGAGAAAATTCCCGAGAACTGCAGTGCCGTCTGCTCCAGCGTAATCCAGGACTGACCTACCCCCAGTTCCATAGAAGTAAGCATCTCCAGCATACTGAGCCAGTACGGTGCGGTTATGGCCATGGTCACTAACGCCGTAACCACCAGCTTGCCAAGAACCTTCACATTGTCCTTGAACACGCGCCACTTGATCACGAATGCGGCTGCGCCGAAAATAAGACAGAACACCATGGTATTGGTATGGTTCAGAAGTACGCCTCCGAATCCAATGGCCAGAATCCAAGGCCGATCCATCTGCTCATACAGCACATTATAAATACCGTAAATCACAAAGGGCAGGAAAATAAATGCCGTATATTCTCCAACCGCGCTTCGAATATATACATCTCCGATAAAGTAAGGACTCAGTACCATTAACGCTGATGCCATGGTAGCGGCCATCAGCGATCCGGTCATTCTCTTTGCGCAATAATAGGTGCTTAAATACACAAGCAGAATACAGATTCCGATGAAAATATGATAGCTTCCGTTAATTCCCACTCCAATCACACGAAGCAGGGCAGGAATATACAGCAGGAAGTCCGGATAGAACAGAGAACTGGCATACCCGGCTCCGCCAAAATAGAGCACGTTCACTTTAAGGAATGGCCTTCCCATCAGAAGCCCTTCCTTCAGACTCTCAATACGAAGCAGGTGATATTCCAGGTCATGACCGTCAATACACAACTTCGTAAAAAGTGGACCACAGGCGACAATCATTACTACCAGAAAGGCAACCAGCGCCACCTGTCGCTCCTGATCCTTCGTTATTCTGTTCCAAATCTCACTGAAATGTTTCTTCATATCTTATTCTTCCACAAGTAATTCTGAGAATGACAATGTTACATCGCTGTTCATATTATCCACATAGATGGTATAACTCTTGGTCTGGTAACCGCTCTTGCTAAGGGTAATGGTGTGGGAGCCTGTTACTTTCCCCGTGCTAACGGGGGCCACCCCGATATAATTACCGTCCAAATATACTTCAACACCTTCCGGCTGCTCCACAATGATCTTGTGGCTTCCGGATATGGTGGAAATATCCGCTGTTGTTACTGTTTCTGATTCTGTTGTATCAGAAGAGGAATCTTCATCCCCTGTGGTCGGGTTCTCGTTATTCTTACCAAGAGAGCCTTCCGGTGTCATATCCGTTGCCTCCTCCGCGGAATCAGACAGATCAAGGGCAATCTCCACATTGGCATAATCGTTGCCAATCTTAATATTGGTCTCCACCGTCTTATAGCCTGCTGCCTCTACACGGATTCTATGGGTACCGAATTCCAGAGGCACTCGCTCCTCATAATCCGTAATCTCTCCGTCCACATACAACTGGGCATAGGCAGGGGATAACTCAAACTGAATATGACCGATGGCCACCTCTTCAATCTCTATCTTGGACAGATCAAGTTTGGTCTCTTCATCCCTCTTAATCTGCACATTTTCTTCGCCTGCATAACCACGGTTGGTCACTCGAACCTTATAACGTCCCTCCGGCACCGGCAGAAGCATTTCTTCCGTGATGGGGCGAATGATTTTCTGGCCAACTTCGATGAAACCACCTACGAAATAAGCATCATTCTGTACACGCAGATAGCCGTGGCCTTTCTCTACAATTATGGAACTGACTTTGCGATTATAGCCTTTGACGGTCAGAGTATCCATCTCAGTCACATCCATCAGCTCAACCTGTTCGTCTCCTGAGAACACCGGCACACCGGAATCAAACTGATAGGCTTCCCCCATAAGGATCATCTTCTTGTGTCGTTCATCAATCTCAAATTCCGACATCCCTGTTAATGACCAGTTGCCGGAAGACACCTTCATACTGCTTACAGAACCGCTGTGCTTGGAGTAGGTAATCTCCATAATCTCGCCACAACTAAGTTCCGCTGCAGAAATCGGACTTCCGTATTTATTTAGAATCGGAATGGTTCCCTCGTATCGAATCTCATATTCTTCTCCGGTACTGACCTTGCGAACCTGAAAGGTCTTGGCTTCCCCATCCTTCCTCATAAGGATTACCGTATCTTCTGCGGTGAGGTCATCAAGACTGGGAATCTGCTCTGTCTCCGGCTCCGCAGGTTCTTCCCCTTTGGCTATGGGAGTCACCGGTTTATGATATGCAGTTGTAATCAGATAACCACCCATAATCACCAGGACCATGATGCAGATTATCGGTACGATTGCTTTCCTCATCGAGTCTCCTTCACCAGATTTATCAAAAGCTCCTTTTCATTTAACGTCGGATCGGCAAGAACCCGATCAAATGCCATTTGCAGCATATCTCCCAGTTCTTTACCGGGCTTCATGCCAAGCTGAATCAGATCCTGCCCTGTCAGGTTCAGTTCCTTCATACTAAGGCACTCTCCTGCTTCAGTAATCCGTTTATACTCCGCTTCATAAGAAGCAATATATGCTTCCGGCATACCCACGGCCCGCTCTAGAGACCACAGAGCATCCATCATATCTCGACCTGTCTTCACAACCTGTCTGCGAACATTCTCCGGTGTAATGGCAATTTCTTCCATTCCATATAGCAGCAGCAGATTCACCTGACGAATGGTCTCATTATCGTATTTCAGTCTGCGTAGAACCTGCTTGGCCTTCTGGGCACCGGCATAGCACAGCAGGCAACTCAGCCTTACCGCCTTATCCTGGACCTGATTTGCTACGCATCTCTTCAAGGATTCAAGAGTCTGCATCCGTTCTTCATCTGTATATCCGTCATACTCAGGAAGAACAATTTCCGTAATGCCATATGTATAGACATCCTGAATACGATCCGGATGGTTAGACATTAATAATTTCTGTAGCTCCACACGAATACGCTCTGCACTAATCTGCTTCAGGTTCTCCTTAAGCACAGTAATTGCCTTACCGGTTTCTTCCTCAATAGTGTAATCAAGC
>JAZLHG010000433.1:0-2757 GCA_045616705.1 Lachnospiraceae bacterium
AGGACTCCGATATATGCAACAGACTGCATACTACTTAATTCTTCTTGGAACATATGAACCCTGAAGGAAAATACCTGCCGTACGCTATCTGCAAAGACACCCTGATCTACACCACCGATGTCAGCATTCATCTTATTCAGCACGCCTCCCATCAATAGTTCGCGAAACAGTACGGTAACATGGCTTCCGGGGAACAAATTACAGGTTGTCTGAACACCCTCTGAGAATTCAGAGATGGGAATATATGCACCGATAACAAATCCGGCTGCCGCAGATAAAATGCCGAAGAAGGCACCACTGGCAGATGAGGTTTTGAAGAACTGCATCACAACCATAAAAAAGGATGTGGCACTGACAGCTCCCAGCGCTATCACTCCGTAAAGCTTCATAAGTACTGTAAGCTTCATATAAGTCTCACCCATAAGTGCCAGGACCCCCAGACCCATCATTAGAATAACACTTGTCATTATAAAAGAAGAAATACATGCTGCCAGAAAATAAGATAAAATAATCTGCCATCGCTTCATAGGCGTTGCGGAAATATCATAGTCCACTTTACGCTCTCTGTCTTTAACAATAGTGCTCAGACAGTTATAGGGAACCGTAATCATGGCAGATCCCATAATACCTGTAAGAAGCAGGCTATTTACCAACATATTAAGGTCTTCCGTCTGAATAAAAGATTCCAGTCCGCGCATTGCACCTTCTATGGCACTAACAAAGGTACCCTTCAGGAACAGCAAGTATAATGCAAATACAATAACAGATGTTAGCAATGAAAACAAAACCGACTGCAAATCCTTAAAATATAATAATAAATTTCTCTTCGTAAATCCTATAAAACCTTTCATGACTGTAACTCGTTTCCGGTAACCTTTAAGAACACATCATCCATACTGCCCTTAATCAATTCATAATCCTGAATCATCTCCCTATGCCGATATAGATATTCCGTAATATTTCCTGTTATCATGACTTGATAATGATCCACATCATAACGCATGTTATCTATCATTTCCGTAGACACCGGAAGACTGCGCAATACATCTTCTGCTTCTTTGCTTTGTTCCACGTACCAGATCAAACGGGAAGGCGCATATTTCGTTTTCAGTTCTGCCGGGCTTCCCTGGCACATGATTTGACCATGATCCAGAATCACCACATGATCCGCATCCTTGGTCTCTTCCATATAGTGTGTGGTAAGAAAAATCGTCATCTTACGCTGCCGTTTTAAGGAATCAATATAGTCCCACACCATTTTACGGGACTTGGGATCAAGGCCGGTAGTAGGCTCATCTAAGAACAGAATCTTGGGATTATGAAGAAGTGCTCTGCAGATGTCTACTCTTCTTCTCTGTCCTCCTGACAATTTGTCGTATCTACGTCTCCAAATCTCAGACATTTGGAAGTATTCATCAAATTCCTGTAGTTTCAAGTCAATCTCTTTCTTACTCATACCGTAGAACGCACCTCTTCCATAAAGGTTCTCAGCTACGGTAAGGCAATCATCCAATACGGAATTCTGAAATACAATTCCGATGTCCTGACGAATCAGATCATCCTCCTTACTAAGAGTATGTCCACAAATCGTAACCTCTCCTTCTGTTTTCTCAAGGATGGTACAGAGCATGTTAATGGTTGTTGATTTACCGGCTCCGTTTTCTCCTAAGAAGGCAAACAGTTCGCCTTCCTTCACACTGAAGTCAATTCCCTTTACCGCAGTGTGGCCTTTATACTGCTTCACAAGATTCTTCACTTCGATTACGTTCATCATTTCTCTCCTCTTCTCTGTGATAGCGTCATCCTATCAGAAGAATTTGCACAAAAAAAGAGCAACTCTACTAAGTTGCAATTCTTAGCTACCAAGTTGCTCTTGTTTTTTATGAGTCTGATTTATGAATCCGCTTATAAATTATTCTACTCTTCGTCCCGAATGTGGTCTAATGCCCGGTTAATCTCCTTCTGCTCCTGTTTGTTCATTAAGATATTGGCAATCCATACAAAGGCATACACGAAGAAGTATCCTCCCGTTACAAACAGGAACCCGTCCCATTTACTATACCAGCCAAATAAATATCCCATTAATATGACCAGAAAATATAGCGAAATCGTATGAATAACGATTCGCAGGACAAAACTCCTTGTACTAACCACCTCTTCTTTCAGCAGTAGTACCGTAGGAACCGCACACAGAATTCCTGTCAACAGTATCGATAAGGGCAGATTCCAGCTAAAACTCACATCATCCCCAATCAGATGATAGAAAATACCTTCTACCGTAACCACAGCCAGAATACCTGTAGAAATCATCAGAGACTGCATGAATATTTTCTTCAATATATTACTCATAATTCCAGCCTCCTCTTAATATCCTTCACGTAGCTTCTTGCAATTACAACATGTTCTCCGTTAATTAATTCTGCGGTAAGTCTTCCGCCAAGTTCCGCATTCACCCACTTCACCTTTTTAAGATTGACAATCATGGCCTTGGAGCATCTGGCAAAGAATCCTCCCAGTCGGTCTTCCAGCTCATATAATCTCAATTTGGTCTCGTAGCAGCCATCCTTGGTATAAATGTACGTTCGCTTATCTACGGATTCAATATAGTAAATGGCCCCGACCTTTAATAAATAGTTCTTATCATCCCGCGTTACGGATAAAGTGATTACCCCATTCTCCAGAATATCTATGGCACTCTGTACCACTTCATCACGGGTCACTGCTTTAATCAGGGCACATTCCTGCTCCTTCTCTTCT
>JAZLHG010000434.1:0-2335 GCA_045616705.1 Lachnospiraceae bacterium
CTGGGATGTGGAAGTGTAGGCAATGCTGTTAAGCAGCTTCCGAACATTGTAGGTTCTTCTAAGACTGTGAAATGGACCACATCCGATCAATCAATTGCAACGGTAAGCGGTGGCAAGGTTGTAGGTAAGAAGCCCGGAATCGCTGATATTACAGCAACGGCAAACGGTGTGTCTGCCACCTATCAGGTTCAGGTAATAGATGGATTCTATTTAGATGCTCATGATGAGCCAATTATTTTATATACAGATGTAAATGACAGCAGAACCGTTAAGGCAAATGTCCCCAGAGGTACTGTACTTAATTGGACATCATCCGATCAATCGGTTGCGACTGTTCTAAATGGCAGAATTGTTCCGGTAGATGAGGGAATTGCTACAATTACCGCAATTGCGACTTATAAGGATGGAAGTACGGCTTCTGATTCCTGTTACGTTCAGGTAATCAGAACGGCAACGAATATTACTGAATCGGCAATTACTTTATCCAGTAAATATGAAGGGAATACCTACGAGCCCAGTTATAAGATTATTGGTAAGAAACTTCAGGGTAAATGGGTAACTTCCAATAAAAAAGTTGCAACGGTGAGCAGTGCAGGACTGATTACAGCAAAGAGCGTGGGACAGTGTGATATTTCCCTTATAGCAAACGGGAAGACGGATGTAATTACGGTGAATGTGATTCCGTTTACACCCAGAATCGGTCTGAATGATTCTCATTATCAATTGTATACCGGCAGTGGAAATAGTATAAAACTTGCAGCAGTAGTTGACGGTCCTTCCAAGGCAGTGACTTGGCAGAGTTCGGATGAAAGCATTGCAACAGTAAATTCTACAGGTACAGTCACCGCATTGAACCCGGGTACTGCACTAATTACAGCAACGGCAAACGATGTGAATGCAACCTGTGAGATTCAGGTTAAGGAGAGTAGGATTCTCCTAAGTAGCTCTTCGTTAACAATAGGTGTGGGTGATTGCTGTGAATTAGAAATCGATATTATCGGAGCGAATCTGAGTTATTCGGTGAAATCGTTAGATAACAAGATTGCCACCTATAAGAATGGTGTGGTAACCGGCATTCGGGAAGGAACAACGGATCTTATTATTACTGCCAATAATATGCAGCAGACTTGTCACATTTATGTAGGTGAGTGTGAGCATAGCTATGTGCCGGCTCAGGTAATTGAGCCCACTTGCGGTGAATACGGATATAAGTACTATGAATGCACAAAGTGTCATAGTACCTATCGGGATGAGATTTCACCAACCGGAGAGCATTCCTATGAATTGACTACGAAGAGAGAGGCCACCTGTACCGCGGGGGGACGTGAGATTTATGAGTGTGTAAATTGTGGAGCCCGAAATATCACAAATACTTCCAAGAAGCCCCATACATATGAGGAACGGATTGTTCCGCCTACATGCACAACGCTGGGCTATACCGAGCATACCTGTACAGTCTGTGGAGCATCTTACAGTGATACAGAAACAGGCTTAACTCCCCATACTTACCAGTCCGGTGTGATTGCGCCAACGTGTACAGAATCAGGATACGTGCAATACGTCTGCAGTATATGTGGAGATCAATACTTAGAAAACGATTCCGATGCACTGGGTCATGAACTTGAGTCTGTAGCGATTAAGGGCTCCACTTGTAATGAGAAGGGTTATATAAGATATCAATGTAGTCGTTGCGATTATGAAGAAGATATACAGAGCCCTTTAGGTGATCATGATTATAAATGCACTTCTATAAAACCTGCAGACTGTAGCAGAGCAGGAGAGAAGATTTACACATGCTCATACTGTGATGACTATTATATAGAAGAAATTCCGTTATCTGAACAGCATGATTTATCAAATGGATATGTTGTGGAAGTGGAGCCAACCTGCAGTCAAAACGGTAAGAGCGTCATACGATGTAGCGTGTGCCACGAGAAGTTTGGCGAAATCACCCTTGCTAAGAGTGCACATGATATTAGTACAAGGCTGGTTAGCCCCACAGACTCACAAACAGGAAGATTCTATATTAACTGTTCATATTGCGGGGAGTTGTACAGTGCCCCGATACAATATAATAAGGCGGATTGCGATTGCGAATCTACAACAACGTCCCATCGGAAAAGAACGATCACGGAAGCAACCTGCAGCACCTCAGCGATTATGATTGAGTATTGCAATCGCTGCGGAACCGTGTATCAGGAAGCATACGATTCTGATATGAAGAATCCTGACAACCATGTAGCACTTCAGGAAGAAATTACAGAAGTGGCAAGCGACCGCCTGCACGGGGGGGAAAAAAGAACCTGGTCGGGTTGGGGTTAGCGAGAAGAAATAA
>JAZLHG010000435.1:0-1673 GCA_045616705.1 Lachnospiraceae bacterium
CGTGAAATATGTAAGAAAAAAGCACTTCAAAAGTCATTATCCATTGAAGTGCTGTTAATCTATACGGCGATTTCATTTCTGTTAGTATGTCCTGATGCACCCAATGCCATGGGGCTTCCGCCGAAATATTTCTTTTTCGTAATTCTAAAAGCCTTTGTTATTTTTGTGGCCTGGATTCTAAGCTTCAGTGCCATTAAACATCTGCCCCTAAGTATGTATGGGGTGCTGGATTTATCCAGAGTATTATTTGCGACCCTTTTAGGCGTAACTGTTCTTGGCGAGCGGATGAGTGGAATTCATATTATAGGTCTCATACTGGTATGTGCAGGACTTCTTATGTTAAGACTGCGTCCTGTATATGATAAGAACAGAACCGATCTGCCTACGAAGCTACAGGAGAAAGAGAAGAAATATTCCGCAGGAATTATCATCGTTGCTCTGTTATCCTGTATGCTGAATTCCATCTCCGGTCTTCTTGATAAGATTCTTCTAAAGGATATCACCAGCTCTCAATTGCAGTTCTGGTATATGCTGTTCTTACTTAGTTTCTATATTATCTATACTCTTGTAGTCAGGAAGAAAATCAACCTCCTTCGAGCACTGAAGAACGGATGGATCTGGCTTCTTGCCATTATGTTTGTGATTGCAGACCGAGCGTTGTTTATTGCCAACGCCTCGCCGGACAGTCAGGTTACGATTATGACCCTTCTGAAACAGTCGGGAACCATAGTAACCATTCTTGCCGGCAAGTTCATCTTCAAGGAGAAGAATATCACCCATAAGTTAATTTGTGCGGGCGTTATTATTGTGGGTATTGTACTGGGTCTGATGTAAGGCCGATTATTTACTCTTGAACTGAATATTGCCTGATACGGTAGCAATTTCCAGTTTGTTATTGCCATCTCCGCAAATGTAATCGTTATCCTGCATTTTGACAGGAAGATCACATTTGAAATTACCGCTTACCGTTCCCACCTCTGCTTTAAAGGAGGAATTTTCAGGAACAATAAATGTGAAATCGCCTGAAGTAGAAGCCAGGTCGCAGTCAGATAACTCCGTAAAATCAAGGGTGGCTGCACCGGATACAGTAGACAAATCCACACCTTCCGGCATGAAGATACCGGATACGTTCACTTCACCGGAAACGGTGGCAATATGAAGCTTGTTACCGGTCAAGGAATCAGCAATCTTGATTTTACCGGAGGTTTCATTGATATTTACATTCTTCGTTGCAAGAATAGAATTGCAAGTCACATTACCGGATACTGCTGAGAGTGTAAATGTATCAGCATTTAAGGTATCAAAATCCACATTGGCAGAAACCAAATCAATAGAGCAAGCACTTAACTTGGCATCCTTAGGGAGTGTAAGGGTTAAATCCTTATTAAGGTTACTGGGAATCACGCCGGACTTACAAAACTGAATGGTTAAGGTTCCATTTTCAACAAGGTATCTGAGTCGGTTGGAATCGACAAGGGAAGAATCTTCACGAATTAAAACGGTGTTCTGATCGTGGTAAGCAATCTTCAAATGACCGGCAACCCAATTGATATTCAGTGCTGTGATTTCTTCGGAAATGTCAGCATCTCCGATCTGATAGCGATCTTCGCTAGGATAAGAATATCCCATTCCACCAATATGAAAACCGCCATTTGCGGCATTATCAAATAATG
>JAZLHG010000436.1:0-4924 GCA_045616705.1 Lachnospiraceae bacterium
CATGGCTACGATCCGACTTTGTTTTATGGCAGGATGCTGTTATGGTAGAACTACGGAGAGCCGTTTCGGTGTTGTTTTCCCGCAAGGGGCATTGGCACCGGCAGGGGTGAAACTGATTCCTACGCAGTTGATTTCTGCAGGTGGTATGCTTCTGATTGCTATTGGCCTTATGATTTATGCGACCAAGCAGAAGTGCAGAGGAACCGTCGCAGGATATTATCTGATTGCATACAGCATTGGAAGATTCCTGGTGGAATTCCTTCGTGCGGACTATAGAGGAAGCGTTGGTATTCTGTCCACTTCTCAGTTTATCTCTATTTTCAACCTGTTGTTTGGTGCAGGATTATTATTCCTTGCCTACAAGTGGAATTATCCTACAGAAGCCATGGAAGCGGCTGCCAAGGATACGGAAGTTAAGGATGCAGATGCTAAGGATACGGACATCGAACAGTCCTCTGATGAGGAATCTGCAGAAGATAAACAGCCGGCATCTGAGGAGACACCGGCTGAGTAATGAATTAGTATAATCGGAATAGAAAGGTTCCGGAATTACGATCAGGATTTCAAGAATTCAAATATGGTATCATAATAGGCAGCGATGACATTGTCATCGCTGTTAAATATTTCATGACGACTATCTGCAATGTCAACAAGACGGATATGATTTGTATTCTGTACAAATTCATCAATGCCCGCAGGATCGATCAGATTATCCTGTCCGCTTCTGAACAGAAGTACGGGAATGGTAATCTTGCTGCATTCCTTGGGTGAACGGGTCTTGGCGATGGTTTTAATGGAAGTATAGAGCCACCCGTAACTAAACGCACTAATCTGGAATTCTTCTCTGGAAGCTTTCTTACGCTGATAGAGGTGGAATCTGGCTTCGTTTATGGATGCGGAGTCTTCAAAACGCTCATATCCCTGGTAAGGATGCTGGCCGGGACCAAAAGTGTTGCCACGGCCGATTGCACACATCAGACCGGAAATGAATCTGGCTGCCCAGGTTGGAAGGGGTAAGTTTAATTTCACCATAGGAGAAGAGAGTACGGCCTTATTGAAGTCATCGGGATAACGTTCGATAAGGGTTGCTGCAATACCGCCACCCATGGAGTGCCCAATGATAAATCTGGGAAGATTGGTCTCTTTCTCTACAACAGTTGTAACGAAATGATGTAGGTCTTCAATATAGTCGGAGAACTTCTTTACATGGGCAAGGCAAGGATGAGAAGACTGGCGATAGGAACGTCCGTGTCCTCTGTGATCTATGGCATATACCCTGTAACCATTTAATACAAGGTAATAAATCATTTCCTTAAACTTCTCTGCACTCTCGGAATATCCGTGGCTGATTACAATACAGCCCACTGCATTTTCGGTGGCATATCGATCGAAATAGATACCGGAACCGTCAGGCGCATCGGGAAGCTGCATAATGCCTGATGAGTGAATTGCGGCCAGCATAGGTTCGGCAGTCTGTTCCATTTGGTCAATTAACTGTTCGGATGTTAAGTAGTTCATGGCAACCTCCAAGTGTTGATACGTTTATTATACAGTTTTTACAGGCGTTATGGTATAATCAATTGAAATTTGGAACAGAGAAAGGAATCCGATTACAGGTTAATTGGATAATGTGTAATTGATGGAGCGTAAAGCATTTTATAAAAAAGCCATATTGCTGACACTTCCAATTGTGGTACAGAATCTGTTGTCGGCTACCATATCCTCTACAGATGTTATTATGCTGAATTATGTGGGACAGTCTGCTATTTCTGCAGTCAGTCTTGCTACCAGTTTCACATCTCTTATTTTTATGTTTTTTTTCGGATTGAACTCTGCGATTACCATGCTTGCCAGTCAGTATAACGGTAAGGGTGATTTAGAGGCGATTCATATTATTGAAGGTATTGCTCTTAAGATATCAATCATTATTGCATTGGTGATGACGGCCTGTGCGGTGTTTGTTCCGGAAGTGATGATGAAGATATTTACCAATGATTCGGAACTAATTGAGCTTGGAGCCAGATATTTAAGAGCAGTGGCACCCAGCTATCTGTTCTGGGCAATAACGGAAGTCTATATGGCAGTGCTGAAGAGTATTGAACGTATTACAGTTTGTACGGTATTAAATTCCATTGCTTTTGTAGCCAATATTCTGTTGAATGCGGTATTTATTTTCGGGCTGCTTGGTGCTCCCAAGCTTGGTGTTATCGGTGTAGCACTGGGAACAACCTTCTCAAGAATGATTGCATTAATCGGCTGCCTGATTGTATCGGCCAAGAGTACAAACGCCAAAATTAAGGCTTCCTACATGTTTAAGTCCAATAAAGTGCTGTTTCAGGACTTTGTGAAGCTGGCAGTACCGGTACTGCTGAACGATATGATTTGGGGCTTGGCATTTTCCCTGTATTCATCCATTATCGGTCATTTAGATTCCGATGCGGTTGCTGCTTATTCCATTGTGAATGTTGTTCGCAACTTTGCAACAGTTCTGTGCTTTGCTGTTGGCGGCGCAACCGGTATTATATTGGGTAATATTCTGGGAAGTGGTGAACTGGAAGAAGCAGACAGAGCCTCTAAGCGACTGATGATTATGACGGTGATTACCGGCTTGATCGGAGGCTTGATTGTTTTTGCGATAATGCCCTTTGTAATGCGTTTCGTAGATATTAATGAGGCAGCGGCTCATTACCTGAAATATATGATGTATATTAATACCTATTATGTGATGGGAACAGCGGTGAACACTACATTTATTGTAGGTGTCTTCCGATCGGGAGGAGACTCCAGGTTCGGAATGTTCTGTGATCTGATCGATATGTGGGGCTATGCGCTTCCTATGGGATTTCTTGCCGCATTTGTATTTAAATTACCGGTAATTTGGGTATACTTCATTCTCTGTACGGACGAGTTCGTGAAGTGGCCCTGGGTATTTAAACATTATTTCTCCAAGAAGTGGATTCGAAATATAACGAAAGAGTATGCAAGTGAAGCAGAAACCTCACAGGATGGAATGGTATAGAAAAGACCCGAGTACTTGAGATGTACTCGGGTCTTTTTATGCATTTCGGTAATTATTTGCTTGTATCACTCACTTTATCGCCACTTGGTTCCTAAGGGCAATGCGTAGTAATAGGTGTCGTTACCACGATTGTTTAGGATTACTTCAATATCTAAGGCCTGGATGGTGGGATGTAGAATCCCGTTATTGTATCGGAAGGATTCGGGAACCAGCTTGGGCGCCAACTCTCTAATCTTATCCATATCCGTATCGGCCTGATAGATTACAGTATTCTGTCCATTGGAGGGATTCTCGAAATCATTCATATATTCCACATCTTCGGTAACGATACTGTCATCGTAATTGGTAATCTTTATGGACTTAATATCTTCAGGATTCAGATCAAAACGTAAATCTGCAACATTGATTCCCTGGGTCTTCAGGTATGCGATGACGTTGGCATCCGACTCATAAATATAATATCCGGACAGGTAGTCGTTATAGTTGACGTAATCGTAGGAACTGAGTCGAACGAGCGGATACTCCTTAAGATCAGCAAATTTCCTAGCATCAAGGTCGGCAATATATGCTGTCAGGAATGGATCGATATCGATAGTCGTTCCGTCAAATACAATGGTACCCATGCTGTCTCGGCCCTCCAGACCACTGATATTACCGGTAGCAATATTCTCAGCAAGCTGATACAAGGTTGCCTTGTATTCTTTAGAGTTATAAATCTTCTCAAATCCCTCATAAACCTGATCAATATTGCAGCGATAGGTCCTGTAAATATCAGAACCGGAGCGCATGTGATAGCATACGGTAAATGTGGTATCCTGAGGATTATATTCATAGGAATCAGGACTCATTTCCTGCTGATGCCTTGTAAGGGCTGAACGAACAGGATTTAATTCCGTAATACCGATTTCTGCCAGAGTGCGGACTGTATTTACATCCGTAAGGTGGAGATTCTTCATAAAATAGGCATCGGGATCCATATACCGGACATTCTTAGTGCGTGGCTGCACTTCATACTGTGATACTTCGGATTCAATATCGTTCATGCGAATGGCAACGCTCTCAACTCGGTCGGCATCGGGAACGAATCTATCGTATCCGCCCAGATCGTTTAGGAAAAAGATGGCAATCACTGCACTAACAGCAAGTCCGCAGACCAGCTGAAGGGGATGCTTCAGAAGTTTCTTGGTGTCCTGTTCATAAATGACTTCCAGAACAAGATGAATCAGTACGCCTACAACGGTAAATGAGATCCAGAACCATGCAGGGTTCGGTGTGCTGCTGAAGTAGGAAATATACAGACCACCGCCAAGAGCACCAAGAATAATCAGAGGGACTCTGATGATTGGCTTGGCAAAGTTATAACATAGTGCGGTGTGGGTCTTCTCGGAAGGCCTCTTCTGATAGAGGAAGAGAGCAACAAACCCAAGAGCAACTGCTTCTGCAAGTATAATCATGGTGACGCAGATGTTACCGGCGAAATCTTCACGGCATAACGAGGATATTGCCATGGGGTTGATCAGATACTGCCAGAATGGAGTGTCGGAATAATTATTATAATAGGTCTGATAGCAGAACAGCTCATAAGTCTTCACAATGACCAGACTAATCGAGGAATAGCCCATGAGAACCACTGCACCAAGAACTCCAAGAATCTGCCTGCCGGTAAGCATAATGGCAATTAACATCAGATTCAGTGCCATTAAGAATGCCAGTGTATCAACTAAAAGCATATATGAACAAACCGCAATAAGGTGTCCATCCGATAGACCCGAGGTAGAAAGGGTAATCAGGCAAAGTGCATAGGACAGAAACTCCATAATCAGAACCGGAACCAGGCCGCATATGTACTTCACCGTGAAAACTTGTCCTCTGGTGATAGCCAGGCTATGATACAGGTCAACAGCT
>JAZLHG010000437.1:0-3347 GCA_045616705.1 Lachnospiraceae bacterium
TAAGCAGCATATGATTAAAGAATGGTTTGCGGATTATTTCTTATATCATTCTGATGTAACTTTTGATTATACCAAGCCCGGCATTAATGCAGGACCTTCTGTGGAGATTCATGACAGTAGTATTGAACCCTGGAGAGTAACCTGCGTGGATACCGGTCTCGACACCATGACCGGTGGCAGAATTAAGAGGGTTAAGAAGTATGTTGGAGATGAGCCTTTCTTAATGACTTATGGTGATGGTGTATGTGACATTAATATTCAGGATTTGGTGAAGTTCCATAAGGAACATGGCAAGATGGCTACCCTTACAGCTGTGGTACAGAAGCAGGAGAAGGGGGTTCTGGACATTAGTGAGATTGGTTCCGTACGTTCTTTCCGTGAGAAGAAATCCACGGATGAGACTCCGATTAATGCAGGTTATATGGTTCTTGAGCCTACAATCTTCGACTATATTGAAGGGGATGCTACCGTATTTGAGGGAAGTCCTCTTGAGAAACTGGCTGCACAGGGTGAACTTATGAGTTATCGCCATGAAGGCTTCTGGCAATGCATGGATTCTCTTCGTGAGAAAGAAATGCTTGAGATTATGTGGAACAAAGGAAATGCACCCTGGAAAAAGTGGTAATTTATAATAACGCTTCCATTAGATAAGCATATACGGTCTGGTTCTTCTCTTGCCAGTTCTCGCACATGCATTTAACGGCATCCTCACTGGGCATTGTGATTTTGATATTCATAAGCTCAGTGTTTTTTTCTTTGGCGACTAACTCGGCAACATATTCGCCGCTTGTTACCTTATAATAATTGGAGAGAACGGATACTTCATTACGAAGCTTCAGTTCGTTCTCGTTGAAATACTCCTTGATGTCAGCCTTAATGGCATCGGAGATACGGTCCTCGAAGTAGCTGAGTGTATTACGACCTTCGTCGGTTATATATAAATGGGAACTGTTACGAACGGATCTGGATTCCACAAGCTCCGAATCAATTAGCTCACAGGATACCTGCTGTAAAGTAAAATAATTGGTATATTCCTTATCTAATATAAAGTCGAATACCTGGGCCTTGGTCAGCGGGAAGTCCACACGGTCCAGCATATAGAGCACAATCAGTTTGTAGAGTGTTAATGGTTCAGTCATAGTATCACCCCAAATCTTCTAAATCAATATAAGTAATTATACCACAAGTCTTCTTGGAATGATAAGGGGTCCGAACAGAAGTCCTTGCAATTCCCAAGGAAAGACTATATAATGATTGCGACATATAACAATCAATTCCTAATTTTTCCCAGTGAATTATTTTTTATACGTGTTGAATATGGAGGAAGTATATATGATGAGAGCGAAATATGAGTCGCTTGCTGTTGCCGTTCTTAAAGACCTTGCTAAGAGCAGAGGAATTAAGATTACTTCCGGCATGAAGAAGGCAGATGTGGTAGAGGCCATGCTTGCTAAGGATGCGGAAGAAGCAGCTCCTGCCTTAGAGAACCCTGTGGAATCGGCTGCGGATTCAGTGGAACCGGTTCAGGCGAAGTCTGAAATGAAGACTGAGGTGCCTGCAGAGGCAAGACCTGCCAAGAAGAGTGTTAAGAAGGTAAGCGAAGCTCCTGTTGACAAGTCCGGTGACAAGGTTGCAGAGAAGCCTGCTGATAAGGCAGTTGAACATAGAGATACCCCTGCGGAAAATAATGAGAAGCAGGAGAAACCGGAAGAACCGGATATTTCTGAAGAGAAGAGAAGCCTTGATAGCGGCATTATGGCAGAAGGTATTCTGGAAGTTTTGACAGACGGCGGATACGGTTTCATTCGTAGTGAGAATTATCTGCCGGGTGAGAACGATGTGTATGTGGCACCCAGCCAGATTCGCAAATTCGGTCTGAAGACCGGCGATATTATTACCGGTAATACCAGAGTGAAATCTCAGAATGATAAGTTTGGTGCGCTGTTATTTGTGAAGACCATTAATGGTTATACACCTGCAGAGGCTGCTAAGCGCAAGAACTTCGAAGATTTGACCCCTATTTTCCCGGATGAGAGGCTTCGCCTCGAGAGACCGGGTGGATCTGTTGCCATGAGAATCATGGATTTATTATCCCCGGTTGGTAAGGGACAGCGTGGTATGATTGTATCACCGCCCAAGGCCGGTAAAACAACGCTCCTTAAGGATGTTGCCAAGTCCGTGAAGCGCAATAATCCTGAGATGCACTTGATTATCCTCTTAATTGATGAGCGTCCTGAGGAAGTTACGGACATTAAGGAAGCCATTGAGGGACCTAATGTGGAAGTGATTTATTCGACATTTGATGAGCTTCCTGAACATCATAAGCGTGTGTCCGAAATGGTAATTGAGAGAGCCAAGAGACTTGTTGAGCATGGAAGAGATGTTATGATTCTTCTGGACTCCATTACCAGACTGACAAGGGCTTATAACTTAACGGTTCCCCCTTCAGGACGTACGCTTTCCGGTGGTCTTGATCCGGCGGCGCTGCATATGCCCAAGAGATTCTTCGGTGCGGCCCGTAATATGAGAGAGGGTGGCAGTCTGACGATTCTGGCAACGGCGTTAATTGATACCGGATCCAAGATGGATGATGTGGTATATGAGGAATTTAAAGGAACCGGTAACATGGAAATCGTACTTGACCGTAAACTGTCAGAGAAACGCGTTTTCCCGGCCATTGATATTGCCAAGTCCGGTACCAGAAGAGAGGATTTGCTTCTGGGTGAAGAGGAACTTGATGCAGTGAACACCATGCGTAAGTCCATTAATGGTTTGAAGCAGGATGAAGCGGTGGAGAGAATCATTGATTTATTTGCAAGAACTCGCCATAATCGCGAGTATGTAGACATGGTAAACAAGCATCACTTGATTTAAAAAAATACTTGCACTATGTAATTTGCTATGCTACAATTATCTAGCTGTTGTAAAGATAGCGAAATTGCATAGATACCGTGGAATGCGGTGTGTGATAGATAATCTTAGCGAGGTGAGAACTATGAGAGAAGGAATCCATCCTAATTATTACCAGGCAACAGTTACTTGCAACTGTGGTAATACATTTGTAACAGGATCTACGAAGGAAGATATCCACGTAGAAATTTGCTCCAAGTGCCATTCATTCTATACAGGCCAGCAGAAGTCAGCAAGAATTGACGGACGTATAGAGAAGTTTAACAAGAAGTACGGCGTAGCAAGCAAATAACTTAGAAGAACAAGTTGAGATGAATATCTCAACTTTTTTTCTATTCACTTAAACTGTAATTCGATTTGTTGTATCGTGTAGGAAGTCGGAGACTGGTATGGGAAGACGTAAGAAAAAGGGACACTACTCGGGTATCGGCGGTCAG
>JAZLHG010000438.1:0-2868 GCA_045616705.1 Lachnospiraceae bacterium
AAGCTTCATGCGATCGGCTGGATTGAAAAAATGCAATCCCACAACCGGTCTTTCCTACCCTTCTTCGATGCGGGATAAGGATAGGGAAGAGGTGTTGGATGCAAAGAGGCAATCCTTGGGAACAATATTCATAAGCTGAGAAAATACCTGCTTCTTAAGGTCTAAATCCTCGGGAACTGATTCAACAATCAGGTCGCATTCGTTGCAAATCTCAGGGGTGCCGGTAATGATGCGACCAAGAATTGATTCACCTTCTTCAGCAGTAAGTTTATTCTTGTTCACAAGGTAGCTGATATTACGGCGAATACGATCTAAGCCTCTTGCAACGGAAACTTCACGTATTCCACATAAGAATACACGATTGCCTTCCTGCATGGCAAAGGCCTGTGCGATTCCGCTACCCATAGTACCGGTTCCGATAATACCTATATTCATATTAACTCCTTAATTGTCCGCTTGGGGACGACTTATAATAGTTGCACAGCCCATTCCACCACCAATACACAGGGTTGCAAGGCCAAGATGTGCATCCTGATTAATCATTTCGTGAAGTAGTGTAACCAGAATGCGGCAACCGCTGGCCCCAACAGGATGTCCAAGGGCAATTGCGCCGCCTCTGGGATTAAGCTGATTGTCTGCATCAATGTGAAGCTCTCGGCCTACTGCTAAGGACTGCGCAGCAAATGCTTCGTTGGCTTCAATGATATCGAAATCCGTAATCACATGTCCGGTCTTCTTCATTACTTTGTTCACGGCGGCAACAGGACCGATTCCCATGATATCCGGTCGAACACCTGCCAGGGCGGAACTTTCGAAATAGGCCATGGGTGTAACACTATATTCCTTGGCTTTTTCTTCGCTCATCAGAATAACAGCAGCGGCTCCGTCGTTAAGGCCGGATGCATTACCGGCGGTAACAAATCCCTCCGGGTTGATTGTCTTAAGTGCTGCTAATTTCTCCAGCGTGGTAGTACGGGGGCTCTCATCTTTGTCAAATAAAATGGTGTCTTTTTTGCGCTTAATCTCAACCGGAACAATTTCTGCATCGAATAAATGCTGTTCCTGTGCCTTAAGGGCCTTCTCCTGACTCCTAAGAGCAAAGGCATCAATTTCTTCTCTTGTAAGATTCCATTCTTTGCAAATATTGTCGGCAGTCGTGATCATATGATAGTCATGAAATGCATCCCACAGCGCGTCATTTATCATGGTGTCTACCAATACATTATTATAGAGTGTATATCCAAAACGTGCCTTAGGCAGTGCATAAGGGGCCATAGACATATTCTCGGTTCCGCCTGCAATAACAATGTCTGCATCACCGTTCTGAATCATTCTGGCTGCCTCGTTAACCGCATCCAGACCGGAACCGCATACCACATTTATGGTTACAGCAGGTACTTCGTAAGGAAGACCGGCCTTGATTGCACATTGGCGGGCAACGTTTTGGCCTTGTCCGGCCTGAATGACACAGCCCATATATACCATATCAACAGCAGACGCCGGTATGCCGGTTCTTCTAAGAGTTTCTGCGATTACAATAGAGCCTAATGTAGTAGCCGGGGTTTCACTTAATGTGCCACCGAACTTCCCAATAGGAGTGCGACATGCACCTGCAAGAATAACATTTCTTTTCATAAAAAATCTCCTTAAATCTTCGGTAATGCTGAATAAAGGGGGTATTGATTACTAATATACCGTGAAATGGGTATCGGCTATACGATGTAATGCAATTTGGGGTATTTCTGTGCGAAATAGGTAAGTGCCATGGAGGTTGCTACGGTAAGAATCACGGTGGGAATAAACAGTCTCCATGATAGCATGCCCATTTGAATCAAAATATTCAGGAAAAAATAATGAGTTACATAGACAGCATTGCCGGTATCACGTAAGAATTCGCCTGTTTTCTTGGGCATTTTCAGATTCATACCCAGAACAAAAATCATAATGGCAACGGGAATTGTACCAATCAGGATGTCTTTCTCGCCGGTGTTGAAGTATACAACTGCCCATTCTTCCAGAGATGTCAGGATAAATAATGGGATAAAGGTGAGCCAGAATTTGGGATAGCTCCTAATTACAAAGAAATCCTTATTCTTGGCGTGACGAATCGCATATCCAATGGCAATGTATAGAGAACCCCAGAACACACCGTCTCTGGTGGTGGGAGCTCCCATAATCCGCTCATGCATTCGCATTAAGAAGGAGTGATTGATCACATCAAAGGCCGGAATGTTAATTAGCGTATGACCGATTACCGCAATGACAAACAATACGGAACAAATGGCAATAATCAGGGACGGCTTCTTCACTAATTTAATCAAGATCCATACGAATACGGAACAGATTAACAGCGTGGGATAGTACCATAAATGAATCACCAATCCGGACCGCACAGCGGAAAATAAGTTCTTCAGACTATAGATGTCATAGCGGAATACTAAGGCATAGAAAATAACCCAGAAGAGGTACTGGATGACAATGTGAACGATATATTTACGGAAGGCCTTGAAATCTTCTTTCAGAAAATAGCCCGTTACAATAAGGAAGAAGGGCACAATCCATCTAACGCAGATTCGGACAATATAGGCGTCAAAGAAGTGTTGATATTCCATAAATGAATGACTGAAAATTACACCGAGAGAAGCTATAAAACGAAAAATGTCCAGGCCGGATATATAATTGACGGTTGTTTGATTGTTATTGCTCAAA
The DNA here is from genome assembly GCA_045616705.1 of Lachnospiraceae bacterium. GTDB lineage: Bacteria > Bacillota > Clostridia > Lachnospirales > Lachnospiraceae > UBA2868. The sequence continues at coordinate 2,710 of JAZLHG010000438.1, forward strand.
GGTAGTCTCCGATTCTTACGTATCTTCCTAAATAAATGCTACATTAAAATAGAATACATACTTAATCAGTTTACAATGTGATGAAAGCCCTTGTCAATGAATGTACAAATTAAGGAACAAAGATGAATAATCCTGAAATTGTTAGTGGATATGATTGTC
>JAZLHG010000439.1:0-2461 GCA_045616705.1 Lachnospiraceae bacterium
AGCATACTGCCACCGGTCTTATTCAGAACTTTGGCCTGCTGATAACCGGGATAGAATCTGAAAATCACCATAATGACCAGATAACCTAGCGCTGACATGCAGGTTCTGCCAATAATCTTCAGTACATCCTTCTCACAATAAAGAATCAGAAGGAAGGCTACCGGGAAGAAATACGGCTTAATCACCATGGACAGATTCACCAGAAGATAGAATTTTTTCCAGTCATCCTCCAAATAGTAATAAACTGCCATAGTTCCCAAGAGAATCCATTCAAGATCGGTCTGACCCGCATAAGAAATGGAAATCTGAGCAAATACACTGACCATACACAGTACAGAGATTAAGGATACCTGTTCCTCACTGTACTGAAGTTTACGGCAAATCTTACGAACCTGCCATACGGTAAGCCACAGAAGCACCGCGTAGAACAGTCTTGCCCAGGTCATACACAATACCGAGCTGCTAATCTCTACACCGAAAAAATACTGGGCAACCCAAATGGGCAGACACCAGATGGCACCGGGCAATCTGGGAATAAGTGTTCCACCCGGGACAAGCATGGGAAGGCTATGAATATTCTGCGCGCAATAACCGTAGTAATCAATATTACCTAATGCCACACAATCCCATATATTAGTGCTCCACACCGCAAGAAGAACACCGTCGTAATAGCATAGTAACAACATGGTCACAAGTCCCAATGTGCCGGCTGTGAGCAGCTCATATTTATATTTACTCTTACGTAATAACTCACATAATTTCTTCATAATTCTCTCCATTTCTCATTCAAAGCAGCAATAGCAAATCACACCAATCAATTCTATAACCAATTTCTCATAATATTAGGCAAACATGTCCCCACAGAAAAAAGCCGGTTATACCTAAATCCCCCGACTTGACGTAATTAATTCTGTAACACGGTATAACTGCCGTAACGATTTGAAAAGTATCCAATACTCATATTGTCCAAATGCCAATTTAGCAAAATCTTCAAAGCCAAAATCTTTGACGAAAAAGCCACAACATGAGGTATTACTGTGTGCAAGAACACTGCTGTACGAAGTTCTTGATAAAGTTAATTCTATTTACAACAAGTCCAATGAACGGCTTGGAATTGCAAAAGGAATCACAAAGGATCATTTCAGCATGATTCTCTCCGTTTATTTCTTGTAGAACTCTCTAATCAATGTTGTCTCCATATCAATAATGTCCTTAGACAGGCCATAGAACATGGGAAGTCTTAAGAGACGCTCACTCTCTTTGGTAGTATAGCGGTCTTCACCTACAAACTCGGTATACTGCATACCGGCAGGAGCGGAATGGAGCGGTACATAATGGAATACCGCACTGCAGTCATGTTCCTTAAGATGGTTCACAAGAGCGGTTCTCTCCTGAAGATCCTTGGTCTTAATGTAGAACATGTGGGCATTGTGCTTACAGTACTCAGGAATGAAAGGAAGTTCGATATAGTCTTCCAGATCCTTAAGCTGTTCATAATACGCATTCCAGGAAGCCATACGATTCTCATAAATGAGATCCGCACTCTCCATCTGCGCATAGACATAAGCCGCATTCAGTTCACTGGGAAGGTAGGAAGATCCTGCCTCAACCCAGGTATATTTATCAATCTCACCACGGAAGAACTTAGAACGGTTGGTACCCTTCTCACGAATAATCTCCGCAGCCTCATTGTCCTTCTCATCACGAATTAACAGGGCACCGCCCTCACCCATACTAAGATTCTTGGTCTCATGGAAACTGAAGCATCCAAACTCGCCAAAGGTTCCCAGGGCTTGTCCCTTATATTCAGACTGGATTGCCTGTGCCGCATCCTCAATAACAAGCAGATGATGTCTGTTAGCAATATCCATAATCACATCCATTTCACAACCAACACCGGCATAATGAACCGGTACAATTGCCTTGGTCTTGTCTGTGATAGCATCCTCAATCAGATCCTCATCAATATTCATGGTATCCGGACGGATATCCACAAACTTCACCTTAGCACCTCTTAACACAAATGCGTTAGCGGTTGATACAAAGGTATAAGAGGGCATAATCACTTCATCACCGGGCTGAATACGGGCAAGAATGGCTGCCATTTCTGTAGCATGAGTACAAGAAGTAGTCAGAAGGGCCTTCTGACTTCCTGTAGTCTTCTCAAGCCAGGCATTACACTTCTTCGTGTACTCACCATCACCGCTGATTTTATGACTCTCAATTGCTCTCGCAACATATTCTTTTTCTGTGCCAATACATGGCGGAACATTAAACGGAACCCTCATGTTACTCCTACCTTCTATCAGATTACATACTGATTCATTATATCACAGTTCCTATCTCTTGAAAACGCATCACTCTTCCACAAAGCGGAACAGCTGGGCATCGGATCCATCGTAAGGGGCAAGACCAATCTCCTCACCGAAAGCGGTCAGTGCATTGCCATTCAAATCAATAA
>JAZLHG010000440.1:0-2210 GCA_045616705.1 Lachnospiraceae bacterium
ATACAGGCCCCTTAATCATGACCTTAGTTCACCAATTTATAGGGATTTCTCCTTATAAAATAAGAACAGTCGTAGATGCTATTTTCACATCCACAACTATCAGTTGCACATCGATATTAATTCAAGCTATGAATCAGTTTAGCATGCATGATTTTTCTATGGTGGACAAAACCATATTTTTTGTTTGCAAAAACCCTTGAAAGCCCTATAAATTCAAGGAAAGTGAACAAATTGTCTCGCAATGTTCCGTAAACGGAAACATATCTACCGGCTGGATGGCCTTCACGGCATAGCCATGGGATGTGAAATACTTTAAGTCTCTGGCCAGGGTATCAGGTCCACAGGATACATATACAACTCGTTTAGGCGACAGTGTCACTACGGCATCCATAAACTTCTCCGTGCTACCGGATCTGGGCGGGTCCATGAATACCACGTCCACATGCTCACCGCCTGCTGCCATCTTGTGCATAAACTCACCGGCATCGCCCTGATAGAAGCGAGCATTCCCGATATGGTTCTCTCTCGCATTTGCCTGGGCATCAACAACCGCCTTGCGGTTTAGTTCCACACCAATAACGGATTGGCAGGATCCTGCAGCTGCAAGACCGATGGTACCAATTCCACAGTACGCATCCATTACAACATCACCGGGGCTTAGCATGGCAAGCTCAATCGCTTTACGGTAGAGCACTTCAGTCTGTACAGGATTAACCTGATAGAAAGAACTCGGAGAAATACGAAATGTAAGATTACAGAGTTGATCCTTAATAAATCCGGGTCCGTACAGGGTAATGTTCCGTTCTCCAAGTACCATGCCGGTATCCTTATCATTAACATTAATAACCACAGTTGTAATCTCAGGGTGAACCTTGCGAAGCGCCTTTACGAAGTTATTCTTGGATGGCAGAATCGGAGACGTTAACACCAGGACTACCATAATCTCATTACTGGTAAATCCTCTTCTGATCAGCACATGGCGCAACAAACCAAATCCTCTATCTTCATCATATACAGTAATCTTAAAAGATTTCAGTAAGGATTGAATGGTCTTAATAATCTCCTGGGATTTACGATCTTCAAGAAGACACTCCTTAACCTCTACCAGTCTATGGGAGTTGGCTTCATAGGTTCCGGTCAGAATATTGCCAAATCGATCTCTGCCAAATACATGATGTGTTTTATTTCTATAGTATTTGGGATTCTCCATACCAAGAATCGGTTCTACGGTTCCGTATCCCCCAAGGAGCTTCTGCAGAGACTTCTGCTTCAACTTGCACTGCTCCTTATAGGAGATTCCCAGGTACTGACAGCTACCGCATTTAGCCGATGCTGAACATAATTTACTTCCTGCGGCGGGTCCGTCTTTTCGTATTCTGTTGGCTGCGGGCTTGTTGCCCCTGTTTCGTTCTGCCATCTGCAGCTCCCATCTTTCTTGGTGGAATGAGACAATGCTCTCGATCAAATCCGATCAAATCATTTCTGCCCTCTCTTAACAGGGCTTCCTTCACCAGATCATAATTCTCCGGCTTACGATACTGAAGCAACGCTCTCTGTATTGCTTTCTCGTGGGGATTACGGGTAATGGATATCTTCTTCCCTGTTCTCGGATCTACTCCCGTATAGTACATGACAGTAGAAATCGTACTGGGAGTCGGATAGAAATCCTGTCCCTGTTCCGGCATATATCCCATATCACGAATACTCTCTGCCAGTGCAATCGCATCCTTAAGATCCGATCCGGGATGGGATGAAATCAAATAGGGAACCACAAACTGATTCAGTTTCAATTCCTTATTCACCTTCTCAAATCGCTTTAAGAAGCGAAGGTAAACATCCTGTCTGGGCTTACCCATCAGATCCAACACATGGTCCGTTACATGCTCCGGTGCAACACGAAGCTGACCGCTTATATGATACTTGCACAGTTCCCTAAGAAACGAATCATCGGAATCTGCCAGCATATAATCAAATCGGATTCCGGAACGAATAAATACTTTCTTCACCCCGGGAAGTTTACGAAGCTTACGAAGAAGCGTAATATAATCCGAATGGTCCACCTTCATATTCTTACACACGCCCGGATACAGGCATTGCTTACCGGTACACACACCATGGGTGAGCTGCTTGTCACAAGCAGGACGTCTGAAGTTAGCAGTAGGACCTCCCACATCGTGGATATATCCCTTGAAATCAGGATCCTTGGTCAT
>JAZLHG010000441.1:0-3603 GCA_045616705.1 Lachnospiraceae bacterium
ATGACAATTTGGGGCGTATATCATGATTAATTATACCTTAAAGCGATAACCAACGCCCCAAATTGTTTCTATGTACTGGGGATTGGAAGTATCGATTTCAATCTTCTCTCTGATCTTCTTGATGTGAACCGTTACGGTTGCAATATCTCCGAAGGAATCCATGTCCCAGATTTCCCGGAACAGTTCTTCCTTGGTATATACATGGTTCGGATTCTGCGCCAGGAAAGTAAGCAAATCAAACTCCTTGGTTGTGAATGCCTTCTCCTCGTCATTGATATAGACTCTTCTTGCAGTCTTATCAATCTTCAAGCCACGAATCTCGATAATCTCATTGGTATTAGGATTGGTGCCAACTAATCTCTCATATCTGGCCAGATGAGCCTTCACTCTTGCTACCAGCTCTGACGGACTAAAAGGCTTAGTCATGTAGTCATCCGCACCGAGTCCCAGACCACGAATCTTATCGATGTCATCCTTCTTGGCAGATACCATGATTACCGGCGTATTCTTCGCACTGCGAATCTCCTTACAAATCTCAAATCCATCAACACCGGGAAGCATCAGATCCAGAATAAACAGATCATAATCTTCCTTCAGAGCCTTCTCTAAGCCCTTGGTTCCATTATTCTCGATATCTACAGTGAAGTCTGACAGTTCCAGATAATCCTTCTCCAGTTCTGCAATTGCTTCTTCATCTTCGATAATTAATATTCTGCTCATACTTATCCTCCTATGATTGCTTCGACTCCGATGCGGTCACATCTGCTACCGGTTCCGCATGATTCTCAATATATTTGCGAAGCACAAAGTGAATCGTGGTTCCTTCTCCTTCATTACTGGTAGCCCAAATATAACCACCATGGTCCTCGATAATCTTCTTCACAATTGATAATCCGATTCCGCTTCCACCCTGTGCGGAATTTCTGGAAGCATCGGTTCGGAAGAATCGATCAAAAATATTGGGAAGATCCTTAGCCGCAATTCCCTTGCCGTTATCTTCAATCTCTACCTGAATACTGTCGTTATTATCACATACACAGATATCGATTGCCCGCTCGGGCTTATCCATATACTTCACCGAATTATTGATAATATTATTGATTACCCTTCTAAGCTGCTCCGGATCACCAATAACCTGGGTTCCTCTCTCAATATAATTACTGTAACTTAAGTGAACTCGCTTCGACTCCAGATCAAGACCAATTTCTTCTACACAATCATTAAAGAAATCACTAACATCCAGCCTATGGAAATTATAAGGAATACGATTGGTATCAATCTTGGAATACAATGTCAGCTCATTAATCAGACGGTCCATTTCATTGGTCTTGTTATAAATGGTCTTAATGTAACGATCCATCTTCTCAGGTGTATCTGCCACGCCGTCCATGATGCCTTCCACATATCCCTTAATAGAAGTAATTGGTGTCTTCAGGTCGTGAGAAATATTACTGATCAGTTCTCTGTTGTCATGATCATATTTGACCTTTGTCTCCATGGTCTCTTTCAGTGCACGACGCATCACATCGAAATTGTTGCAGAGCTCACTGATCTCATCCGTTCCGGTTGTTGCAACAGAATAATCTAAATTCCCTTCTGCAATCTGGTGCATACCTTCGCTTAACTTCTGTATGGGCTTAGCCACACTTCGATAGGTATATCTGGTAACCAGAATACTGGATACAATCAGAATCACTGTTACCGTTACAAAAAACTGCATCAGGAATCCCACCAGTGCACCGTTGGGTACCTGATAAATTCCGCCCGGCTCTAGACCCTGCGCCTGATAGACATCTCGAAATCTTAGAATGCCCAGAATAAAAAAGGCAACTACCGTCATGGACAGTGGTGCAATAACCATTAATATAGCTGTAAGTGTTAATCGAGTTCTAATCTTCATAGCCTAAATTATAGCACTCAAATGGGGATTTAACTTAAAACATTCGTAAACAATCATTAAATATTTATAAATAAATACTTTGCAGATGATTTTCCCGAAGGGGTTGATATATAATAATAGTAATCGTTCCTATGATAAAATGTATCGTATGAGATGTAGTCTCTATAGGACAACAATATTTAATCCAAAGGAGAATAAGGTTATGAAGTATGTTTGTCAGGTTTGTGGTTATGTTCACGAGGGAGATGCCGCCCCCGAGAAGTGTCCCGTTTGTAATGCTCCTGCTGAGAAGTTCACAGCTCAGTCCGGTGAGCTTGAGTGGGCTGCTGAACATGTAGTTGGTGTTGCACAGGGTGTTAGCGAGGATATCCTCAATGACTTAAGAGCCAACTTCAACGGTGAGTGCACAGAGGTTGGTATGTATCTTGCAATGGCCAGAGTTGCTCATAGAGAAGGTTATCCTGAAATTGGTCTCTATTGGGAAAAGGCTGCTTGGGAAGAGGCTGAGCATGCTGCTAAATTTGCAGAGCTTCTGGGCGAGGTTGTTACCGCTTCCACCAAGAAGAATCTTGAGATGAGAGTTGAAGCTGAGAATGGTGCTACTGCAGGTAAGACCGATCTTGCCAACAGAGCTAAGGCAGCTAACCTGGATGCAATCCATGACACCGTTCATGAAATGGCTCGCGATGAGGCAAGACATGGCAAGGCACTGAAGGGTCTTCTGGATAGATACTTCGGCTAAGCTACAAGTAACTGTAATTTGAACAAAAGAGGAACCGTATGTTTGTTGCACAAAGCGGTTCCTCTTTTTTGAATCTCTTTTTTGAATTATTGGGCGACAGCCCGATAGCGAGAAGTAGCGAAGCAAATTCGAGCTGCCCTGTTGCTTATTCTCCACTCCGTTTTGCCTCTTTATACCCCATAACCGTAATCCACATATACATGCAGGTCTTGGGAAGCATCAGCATTCCAATCATAGGGCTTACGTCTGCCCACAGTACAACCGGAATATAGAAGCCGAAGCTTAACAGAATTGCCAGCCACATCCATTTATAGAGCCGGTCTCCTCTCTCTGTGAAATAGAGTACAATCATGATTATGCCCATAATCGCAAAGGGAATATTTCTATAGACGCCCCAGATTACCGGAGCCTCACCTGTCCAGTCGTTCTGTGGCATAAAGCAGAGCAGAATTCTTACTGCTGCAAGAATAATCATGGTACTTCGAAGTCCCATGTTCTTCCTGTCATACTTCATTTCAAATACAAGATAAAGAATCAGGTAGAATATGGTCATAGTTACCGACGTAACCAGCTTCCCCATTCCCAAAGACACTCTGTAGTCCCCTGCAGGATTCACTGCCGCAAGAATTCTCGGCAGTAAATGAAAGGCATCTCCACCTACAAGAACCAATGTCATGATGCCGAATAAACGAAGGGGTCTATCCTCCTTACTGTTTCGAATAATGCCGATACCAATGCAGGTGGTTGCAATTAAATAGAAGACGCAGAATACTGCCTCCATGATTTTACCCATATGATTCTCCTATGTCAGACCTTATCTACTCTTTCAGATTCCTCGACAGTTATTATTCAGATTCTTCCGTCTGTTTGATATCTTCAGATTCCTCAACCGGAGATATCTCAACCTCTTCCGAATGATCCTTATGTACTTCTTCCGGCGGATTCTCTTCCAGTTTCTTCT
>JAZLHG010000442.1:0-4511 GCA_045616705.1 Lachnospiraceae bacterium
TTGACCGTTCCAACCCCGCTGTATGGGATGCTCTTGAAATAGTTATCAAGGATCACCCCGTTATGCTTAACCGTGCTCCCACACTTCACAGACTCGGTATTCAGGCTTTCGAGCCCGTTCTTGTTGAAGGCAGGGCAATTAAGCTTCATCCTCTTGTATGTACCGCCTTCAACGCCGACTTCGACGGTGACCAGATGGCTGTACATCTTCCTCTGTCTCAGGAAGCGCAGGCAGAGTGCAGATTCCTTCTGCTCTCTCCCAACAACTTGCTGAAGCCTTCAGATGGTGGCCCTGTAGCCGTTCCTTCACAGGATATGGTTCTTGGTATCTACTATCTGACAATGGAGAGATACAAAGACTTAAGCCTTGATCCTGCATTCAAGGGCGAGCCTGTTGCTGAGTTTGGCTCTGTAGAGGAAGCAATCAATGCTTACAATGAATACCAGGAGAAGCTTGCTAAGGCTTACAAGGATGGTAAGGATGCTGCAAGTGTTAAGGGTATTGCACTGGATAAGACTACTCTGGTTCGTGTCTGCTTAGATGCAGAGCGTGGCAGATATGCTGTCTGCGAAATGGTTGATCTGTTAGGACGTTTCTTCTATTCAACCAATATGGCGCTCCTTGCATATGAGAACCACGAGATTACACTTCACCAGAGAATTAACGTTAGAGTTACCAAGCAGGATGAGAACGGCAATGATGTATCAGGTGTAATCAATACCACACTTGGTCGTCTGATTTTCAACGAGATCCTTCCTCAGGACCTTGGATTTGTAGACAGAGAAGATCCCGAGAATCTCCTGAAACTGGAAGTAGACTTCCGTGTAGGTAAGAAGCAGCTGAAGCAGATTCTTGAGCGTGTCATCAATAATCATGGTGCTACCAAGACTGCTGAGGTTCTTGATGATATCAAGGCAATGGGTTATAAGTACTCAACTAAGGCTGCTATGACCGTATCTATTTCCGATATGACCGTACCTGCTAAGAAGGCTGAGATGCTTCAGGAAGCACAGAACACAGTAGACTTGATCACAACCAACTATAAGCGTGGTCTGATTACTGAGGAAGAGCGTTACCGTGGCGTAATTGAGACCTGGAATGAGACAGATAAGGAACTTACTACAGTCCTTCTGGATGGTCTTGATAAGTATAACAACATTTATATGATGGCAGATTCCGGTGCCCGTGGTAGTAACCAGCAGATTAAGCAGCTGGCCGGCATGCGTGGTCTCATGGCTGATACAACCGGTAGAACAATCGAGTTGCCCATTAAGTCTAACTTCCGTGAAGGTTTGGACGTATTGGAATACTTCATGTCAGCCCATGGTGCTCGTAAGGGTCTGTCCGATACAGCGCTTCGTACAGCCGACTCCGGTTACCTGACACGTCGTCTTGTAGATGTATCTCAGGAGCTGATTATCAGAGAGCAGGATTGCTGCGAGGGCAGAGAGAAGATTCCCGGACTTACCGTTAAGGCATTTATGGATGGTAAGGAGACCATTGAAGGTCTTAAGGATCGTATCTCCGGTAGATATGCAAATGAGGATGTGGTTGATTCCGAAGGCAATGTACTTGTTAAGAAGAATCACATGATTACTCCTAAGCGTGCGGAGAAGATTCTGAACGCAGGAATTGAAGAAGTAGGTATCCGTACTATCCTTACATGTAGATGCCACAATGGTATCTGTAGTAAGTGTTACGGTGCAAATATGGCAACAGGTGAGGCAGTTCAGGTCGGTGAAGCAGTTGGTATTATTGCAGCACAGTCCATCGGTGAGCCCGGTACACAGCTTACCATGAGAACATTCCATACCGGTGGTGTTGCCGGTGACGATATCACAATGGGTCTTCCTCGTGTCGAGGAATTATTCGAAGCACGTAAGCCTAAGGGACTTGCAATTATTTCCGAAATCGGTGGTCGTGCAGTAATTCGCGAGAACAAGAAGAAACGTGAAGTTGTTGTTACCAACGAGGAGACAGGCGAGATTAAGACATACCTGATTCCTTACGGATCACGTACCAAGATTACAACTGATCCGGAAGGTCAGATCATCGAAGCAGGTGATGTATTAACCGATGGTTCTGTTAACCCTCATGACATTCTGAAGATTAAGGGTGTACCTGCAGTACAGGATTATATGATTCGTGAAGTACAGCGTGTATACAGACTTCAGGGTGTAGAAATTAACGATAAGCACATTGAGGTCATTGTTCGTCAGATGCTTAAGAAGGTTCGTATCGAGGAGAATGGTCATTCCGAATATCTCCCCGGTACACTGGTTGACCTTCTTGACTTCGAAGATATGAATGAGAAGCTGATTGCAGAAGGCAAGCAGCCTGCAGAAGGTAAGCAGAACATGCTTGGTATTACCAAGGGCAGCCTTGCAACCAACTCCTTCTTATCGGCAGCATCCTTCCAGGAGACTACGAAGGTTCTTACAGAGGCTGCAATCAAGGGTAAGGTTGATCCGCTCATTGGTCTTAAGGAGAATGTTATTATCGGTAAGCTGATTCCTGCAGGTACAGGTATGAAGCGTTATCGTAACGTTCTTCTGGATGTATCCGCAACAGAGGATGCAGTTGAGACTGTAGAAGAGGTAGACGAGATGATTGAAGATGTAGCCGTTGAAGAAGAACTCGAAGAGGCAATTGCTGATATTGAGGAATAATTAGACAGTTACATCGAAATGGTATAAGATAAAGGCATCGGATTGGATGATGAGTCCAGTCCGGTGTTTTTTATTGCGTTTATATGACAAATTGTAGAGGGAATATGTTGATTAACAAACGTAAGAAGATTGTATCAATAATATTATTCTGTTGTGTGTTGGTGTCCATGCTGACACCGGTAATGGCTGCGCCTGTGAGTGATTCCCGGCTTGATGAAGCAGCAGAAGAGGAAGTGTTTGTGCCGGAGGACTTCGGATTTGAATGAAACCCCGGTGTGAAGCCAAGTAAGATTCCTGCAGGAACCGAGATTAAGGTTACCGTTAAGGGAATCGGCAACTATGGCGGTCTGAAGACACAGACCTTCGTAATAACACCCAGGGCAGTTCAATAAGCCCTGGGCGCTAGAAGTCTTGATGATAGTCTTGATTGGAAGACGATTTATAAAGCTTTGATTTTCTTAAGGAGCAGCTCCGGGTTGGTCGCAAATGTGATTGCGGTCTTCTCGGTGATGCGGCCTTCTTTGTAGAGATTTAAGAGACTGGTATCCATGGCAATCATATCGTCTGCAGCGGACGAGTAAATCATACCGTCAATCTGATGTACCTTGGATTCACGAATCATATTTCTGATTGCGGGAGTCAAGGTCATGATTTCAAATACCGGAATAATGGTTCCGTCTACAGAAGGGACCAGCTGCTGAGATACTACGGCCTGAAGTACCATAGACAACTGAATGGAGATCTGATGCTGCTGGTTAGGCGGGAAGGCATCCACAATACGGTCGATGGTATTGGAAGCACCGATGGTATGCAGAGTGGACAGAATCAAATGTCCGGTCTCGGCTGCTGTCATGGCAACGTTGATGGTCTCGTAGTCACGCATTTCACCAAGCAGAATAACATCCGGGCTCTGTCTTAGAGATGCACGGAGCGCAGTCAGATAGCTGTCCGTATCGGATACAACCTCACGCTGAGATACAATACTCATCTTATGCATGTGAAGATACTCAAGAGGATCTTCCAATGTAATAATATGAGCCGGACGAGAATTGTTAATATGGTCAATCATGCAGGCAAGGGTGGTTGACTTACCACTACCCGCAGGGCCTGTTACAAGAACAAGGCCTTTTTTCTTGTCTGCAAATTCAATAATCTTCTCAGGAATTCCCAGTTCCTGGGGCTTAGGAATGGAGAACTTGATGACACGGATAACGGCGGACAGAGAACCACGCTGTTTAAATGCGCTGATTCGGAATCTGGCAACGCCCTTAATGGCGAACGAGAAGTCATCATCACCTGTCTCAACAAGACGGCTCATATCACGATTCTGTGCCAATTGATAGATTTCGGTAATGGTGGTGGCTGTCTCTGCCGGCATCATTTTGTCGGCTGAGAAATTAACCATTTTGCCGTTTGATTTGTATGTTAGAGGAAGGCCGGCAACGATAAAGATATCAGATGCTCCATCTTCTGTGATTTGGGCTAGAATTTCAACTATTGTCATATTATTCTCCTATCTGTTTACTGAAAAGTAACAAATCCAATGTCATCATCATCAAAGGTTACGGTATCGCTATTCCAGGTATCTGCATTCACGGTCTGCCAATTGGCAATCTGCAGATTCCGCTCAGTAACCAGCAGAGCAACGTGAAGACTCTGAGTAGCACTTACGGTAACGTCATAACTGATTTCAGGTTTGTCACCGGATAAATCGATGGTAACGTCCTTGCCCACAAGGATTTCTTCTAGGTCTCCCGTGTAGCCGGCTGCCTTCAGGGTACTGTCGATATCCTGCAGCTTAATCTCAGCGATTTCGTTGGCTTTGTAGAAATCCGTTGTTCG
>JAZLHG010000443.1:0-14327 GCA_045616705.1 Lachnospiraceae bacterium
AGACAAGCTAAAACTACCAACCAGATACCCCATGAGAATACATACACAAATCGGGATAATCATATTCATATTAAATACCTCACATTAGCGATGGGTGCTTCCCATCGCAAGTAAAACATTTGACACCGAAATCGGTTTGGAGATAAAAGCAGTTGCTCCTGCTTCCATAGTCTCCTTACGGTCTTCTTCCAGTGTAAAAGCAGATACGGCAATAATCGGTAGCCGGTTAGCACCCATAGCACGAATTCTTCTAATGGCTTCATTGCCATCCATTACCGGCATACGGGCATCCATAAGAATCAGGACGTAATAATCAATCCCCTTCTCATGAATCATAGCAACCGCAACCTCACCATTCTCGGCACAGTCTACCAGGCATCCTGCATCTCCCAGATAATCCTTCTCCAGTTCACGATTCACAGTATTATCTTCAGCAAGCAGAACTTTCGCTCCCTTTAGTCTGTCTTCACTAAGGTATCCGGGCTGTTGATTCTCAACCTTCTCATCTATGTATGCCATATCACACCTCCGCAAGGTTAGAATACCATAATTACGCTATTTTGTATATTTCTTCTTCCGCTCAAGAATCCAGTCCTCAACCAATGCGAACATCATCATCACATAAATCGGAGTGAAAATGAAGAAGTTCGCATCAAATCCGGTGAATACCCCATAAGCAGGCACCGTAAAAATCAGTGCAAATAATGCGGTATATAACTTCTCATAAGAAATCGGATTCTCTCCGCTCAGTGTCTCCTGCAGGAACAGCACCAGAGGAATCACCATATAGACCGCAGTATATCGATAACTGTAGGGAACATATAATGCCATAATGCCGGCAGTGTATAAACCTCTCTTCCAGTTGGATTTCACCTTGAAGCAGGTAACCACACAGATCAAGAGATAGAGATTCTCAATGATCTTGAAAATTCCCACGAAGCTACCGGACTTCTCATAAAGGCCAAACAGGTCAGATACCGACAACAAGTAGTTACGTACGTTGGTCCAACTTCTGTATCCCTGATTCTCGAAGAAGAACAGAATCTTCAGATACTGAATTAATCCGGCAATGCCTCCGCAAAAAGCAAAGGGAACCAGGAACACAATCAAGCCGTAGATTACCAGTCTCACTGCTTCCTTATATCGCTTCTCAGCCAGATAAACTGCACCCATAATTGCAGGATACAGTTTAAGGCCTGCTGCCATGGCGATAAGAATCAATGCCACTTCCCGAAGAACCGGCTTCTCCGAATCCTTCAGATACATTGCTGCAAGAACCATAATTGCTGTTAAGAAAGAAATATTACCTCTCTCAATCGCACCGGACATCATCGGTGCTGAAAGTGCAATAGCAAGCACAAAAAGAAAACGCTTCTCACTGGTAGTCTCATTTAACAGCTTATCCACAATCAGTTTAAACAGTAACATGACTGCAAGCACCAGCATCACATACACCAGCACATTATACTGATAGTCTCTGCATTCCTTCCAGCCGTTTACATCCCACATGTTGGGATTAATTCTCCACAGCAGATAATACAGAAGATAAGCAAAGGCAGGGAATGTAGCATCGTAGGTATTGAAGTAGAAGTTCTTCATATCCGATGTATATGCAATATGTCTAAAATGATCCGTGAAGGAATAATCAAAGTTATTCTCCATTACCAGCCACTCAGCGCCATATCCCTTACCGATTACCAATACCAGAAGATATAGGGCTGTAAATCCCAGAGATACAATCAGAAATAGATCTAGGGAATTAATTCTGCTTCTCTTCATGATATTCTGCCTCCGTATTTACATTCCAAACTGCAGACTTATCGGTCTTGCCGGTAAGAATACAGTTCACTGCTTCAAAAGAAGTAACCATGGAATGGTCAATATTATTATATCTATGCTGGCCGTTACGACCTACACAATACAAATTCTCAACAGCTGACAGATAATCAATCACCTGATCCATCTCATCATAGGTATCAAAATATGCAGGATATGCCTTCTTCACACGCTCCATGTGAGTATCCAGCACATCATCCGCAGACTGAATCAGACCAAGCTTCACCATTTCTTCCACGCCGTACTTAGCGAAATCCGCCTCTTCCATGGTCCAGAAGGAATCTCCCTCATTCACGAAATATTCCAATCCAATCCATACCGTATTCTCAATATCACTTACCATGTAAGGAGACCAGTTGTTATAAATCTGGAAGCGGCCCATTTTCACATTACGATCCTGTACATAAACCCAGCAGTCCGGAACAATGTTGCCGATGGTCTTAAGCTGCGTCTTATTCTTCAGATTCAGCTTCTTCACCAAAACACCCAAGGTCATATAATCACGATAAGGAAGACCTGCAGCGATTCTCGCAATGTCTTCGGGAACATCATTCATACCGCCTACCAAATCCTTAACAGGCATGGAAGAAATCACATAGTCCGCATCCATTCGGCGTGCCTGCCCATCCTGCTCATAGAGCACAGCAGTCAGTTTGTCTCCATCCTTCACAACGCCGGTCACTTTGGCGCCTGTAAGAATTGTGCCACCCAGTTCCTTAACCTTACCGGCTGTTACGTCCCATAACTGGCCGGGGCCAAGCTTGGGATACTTAAACTCTTCAATCAGGGAGGTCTCTACTTTGCGGTTACCGCCCTTAAAAATCTTACCCAATACATCCTTAATAACAGCTACGATAGACAATCCCTTCACACGTTGAGCACCCCAGGATGCATCGATCTCACGAGGATGTCTGCCCCAAAGGTCCTCGGTATAATAGTCGAAGAACATGGAGTACAGCTTGCGTCCGAAACGGTTAATATAGAAGTCCTCCAGATTATGCTCGGGAAGTTTATGAATCATAGCTCCCAGGTAGCTAAATCCAACCTTCATGGTGTTTAAGAAGCCCATATTCTTAAAAGTCTCCGGCTTCAGAGAAATCGGATAGTCATAGAACTTGGAATCAAACAGAATTCTGGATACTCTGTGACGAATCAGCATAACCTCATCTGCCTTCTCAGGATCCGGTCCTTCAGCGGCAAGTGGTACATTTCGTTCAAGCTTAATATCATCATAAGAAGGGCTACCCTGCTCAGGAAGCATATTTGCCCACCATGCATTTACCTCAGGAATCTTGGAGAAAAAGCGATGTCCGCCCATATCCATTCGATTACCCTTATAGTTAACGGTCTTGGAGATTCCACCAAATACGTCGCTCTCTTCCAGCACAACGACTTCTATGTCCTCGCCCTTTGTAATCAGTTCATATGCTGCTGTAAGTCCTGCCGGTCCTGCACCGATAATGACTGCCTTTTTCAAATCCTTTTCCTCCGGAAAATAAACTACCTTATATTCTATCATGGGTTATTAAAATATGGAACAATCTACTCCCCAAACAACTGGGTAGAGAAATATCTCTCCGCAGTATTCGGAAGCACGGTTACAACTGTTTTGCCGGGGCCCAGTTTTGCCGCCAGTTTTATTGCCGCAGCAACGTTGGTACCACTGGAAATTCCGCACATCAATCCCTCTTCCTTAGCCAGTCTCTTGGCCGTATCAAGGGCTTCGTTATCTGTAATAATATAAACCTCGTCATAGATATTCTGATTCAGAATGTCTGGAATGATACCGTCTCCAATGCCCATCTGTACATGAGTTCCGATGGTTCCGCCTGCAAGAATCGCAGCATTCTCCGGCTCTACTGCCCAAATCTCCATATGAGGATTCTGTGCCTTAAGCACCTCACCGATTCCGGTTAACGTTCCACCTGTTCCGATTCCTGAACAAAACCCGTCAATCGGTCCGGCAACCTGCTCCATAATCTCTAGTGCCGTATGATTCTTATGTGCATAAATATTATTCATATTTGCAAATTGCTGGGGAACAAATACGTTCGGATCCTTATCCTGCATGCTTAACGCCATCTGCAAACATTCATTAATACATGCACCGATATCACCTGCATCGTGAATCAGTTTCACTTCCGCACCATAATGGCGAACTAACTTTCTACGTTCTTCACTAACAGAATCCGGCATAATGATAATGGTCCGATAACCTTTCACCGCACCCACTAGTGCCAGTCCGATTCCCTGATTGCCGCTGGTGGGTTCCACAATAATGGTGTTCTTATTAATAATGCCCTCTCTCTCCGCTGCCTCAATCATCTTAAGGGCTGTTCTGGTCTTAATAGATCCACCAACGTTAAGTCCTTCGAATTTCACCAGAATTTGTGCACTGTCAGGACCTGCCATATGATTCAGACGTACCATTGGTGTATGGCCTACCGCTTCCAGAATATTATTATAAATCATTTCATCTCTCACCTTTTAGCATCGGGCTCAGCCCGTAATATTACTATTATATACTGTCAGCTCATAAATATCTACATTGATAAAGCACACTTTTATCGTCGTCATAATCGAGCAGGCCGGCTCCTACTCGATATCCACTTCATGGATAACAAAACAGACCGGAATCAAATTCCGGCCTGCTGTAAATATCCATATCTTATTATGTAATATTTCGAAATAAATCTTATAACTTGAAGAACTCAATTGCGCTACGCATATTCTCATTAATGGTACGCATTTCTCCTGTAGATACCTGAGTATCTGCACAGGATTCGGTAACAGTATGACAAGATGCTGCAACTTCTTCTGCTGTTGCGCCAAGTTCCTCGGAAATAGCACCAAGATCTGCTGTGGAATTGGTAAGTTCCATCTTAATCTCGTCTAACTTACCGGCCATATCCTTAATGGTATCAATCTCAGTGATAGAAGCTTCAACAGAATCGGACAGAGTATTGAACTTCGCCTGAGCGTTCTCAATATCAGCCTGCTCCTTATTGATTACTTCGAATACCTTATTGGAGATTTCTACAGTACCCTGAGACATCTCAGCTACATCACCGATGATCTTCTTAATCTCCTTAGCGGACTCTGCAGAAGAATCTGCAAGAGTTCTGATCTCTGCTGCTACAACTGCGAAGCCTGCGCCTGCCTCACCCGCACGAGCTGCCTCGATAGAAGCATTTAAGGACAGGAGGTTGGTCTGACTTGCAATAGTCTCAATCGCCTGAACCGCACGCTCAATACCCTCGATTGCTGCGTTGGTCTCGGCAATCTTCTCGGAAATTGCCTTAACTGCTGTAACGGATTCATTTGCGCCATCATATACAGACTTCATACAATCGGAAGCTTCGTTGTTCACTTCTCTGATTGTTAAGGAAGCATTATGCAGGCTTGTGATGTTATCATTCAGAACCTCAATATTAGCACCAAGATCTGCAGCCTTCTCAGCCATATTCTGTGCACTTTCTGCAACAGACTGGGACGTGGAAGCAACCTCATTGATTGCATTGTTAATCTGTGAAATAGAATCCACATTGTTATTCGTCATATCATCTACGCTAACAATTGCGGAATTCAGAACACCTGCTGACTGTTTAACCTCTGTCATGGAAGAATTCAGCACTTGTTTCAGAATATCAAAGGCCTTAACGATACCCTGTACTTCCTTAATACCGGACTTGGCATTACATTCAGCCTTCACATCACCGGTGCTAAGCTGCTCTGTTGCTGCTGCAACTTCCTTAAGGGGATTAGATACGATTCTGGAGATGAAGATTACCAGAACAACAAATGCGATGATACAAAGGATTGCAATAACAACTGCCTGCGCAACGATATCGGAAATTGCTGATAATACATCAGACTCATCAGCAGTAAGAACTGCGATATAATTTGCTGCATCATCAATATAGTAAGCAGCGTACTTCATAGCGCCCTTATATTTGTACTCGATACACGTCGGTGTAGGATGCTCACCTGCTTCTAACTTAGCAATAAGACTCTTCACTGCTTCGTTCTCGACAGGCTGACCAATCTTCTCCGGTGTGGGATGATAGAGCATAATACCACTGGGAGCAACAAAATATACATAAGCAGACGACAGTTTTAACTCTGAAACATCCGAGAAATTCTCAGCTACAGCATTTACAAAAGTACCGCATCCGATATAACCGATGGGAGTTCCATCCTCGAAAATCGGCATATACATGGACATAATCAATTCGCCTGATGCAGGAGACTCGATAATACCTACATTATAAACACCATCCTCAGCTGCAAGCATAGCATTCTGCAGTTCGGTAAGTCTATCACCTTCACGCATTACCTTCCCAACAACGGGAGGTGCGGGATGGGTTATCACCTGCGAATTCCAGTCAGCAAGATAAATACCTTCCCAACCCTCAAGGTTACCGAAGAACTGCTGTGTATAAGCCTCAGCCTTCGCTGTAATATCAGCATCTGTAGGATTCTTAAGAGCATCCATAATAATCGGTGCAGATGCGAAATTCTTCATAGTTGTCTTGGCCATCTCAGTGGAGTAATCAAAGGCTGTACCTACGTCAACAACGGAACTAACCAGCGCGTTGCTGACATTCACCTTAACCTCATCACTGCTCTTCTTAACCAGAACAACACTCACTACAATAACGGAAACAAGCAAAGGAATTAATGCAAACAGAATCAGCGTAAAACGCATATCCATTCTAAATCCCTTTTTCTTCTCGGACTTCATACCCATAAAAGTATTCCCCTTTCTCATACAAGTTCTTCCTTGAACTGTTACATAGTCCATTATACATGACACATAAAAGTTATGTCAATTAATATCTATATCGGAAAAATCAAGAAAAATCTTAATAAAAATCGTGTATTTCCATTGCATATTGTTTATAGAAGTATTACAATTACAGAAGATTTGATATTTTTTTAACAATCTTTATCGAATTCCATGTGTGATTTTTTCATATTTTATTTCATAATTGATATTTTCAATTATTTTTACTTTATTTTTTACCTTATTATGGTAGCTTCTGCATAATCACTTATATCCTAATGCAATAATTATGGTATAATTGACAACGGCAGTTACATTTATTTTTATCTAAGAAAACGGAGTGATGAAAATGTACAAGATCGTTAGAAAAAAGGTTTTAAACCCTACGGTAACACAGCTCGAGATTGCTGCTCCGCTGGTTGCCAAGAAAGCAAAACCGGGACAGTTCATTATCCTGCGTGTTGATGAGGAAGGCGAGCGTATTCCGCTCACTGTTGCAGGAACTAATCCCGAAGAAGGAACAGTTAAAATTATTTTCCAGATTGTTGGTGGTACAACAGAGAAGTTGAACCATGTAGAAGAAGGCGATTCCATCCAGGATTTCGTTGGTCCTCTCGGTGTTGCAACACATACAGATGGAATTAAGAAGGTTTGCATCGTTGGCGGTGGTGTTGGTTGTGCTATCGCAATGCCTGTTGCGCAGGAATTCCATAAGCTTGGTGCTGAAGTTACAAGCATCATCGGCTTCCGTAACAAAGACCTGCTTATTCTTGAGGATGAGTTCAAGGCTTGTTCCGACAGACTGACCGTTATGACCGATGACGGTTCCTATGCTCGCGAAGGTAATGTTACCATTCCCCTTAAGGAGTACCTTGAGGCAGGCGAGAAGTTCGATATGATTATTACCATCGGACCCCTTATTATGATGAAATTCGTAGTAGCTACAGCGAAGGCTTACGATGTTCCCGTAACCGTTTCCATGAATCCTATTATGATTGATGGTACCGGAATGTGCGGTGGATGTCGTCTGACCCTGAATCAGGATGGCAAGAAGGTTACCAAGTTTGCCTGTGTAGACGGTCCTGATTTCAACGGCTACGAAGTTGATTTTGACGAAGCAATGTCCAGAGGCAGAATGTATGCCGAATACGAACGCCATGCTCATGAGAAAGCATGCAATCTTTTCAAGGGGGTACAGTAAAATGCCAAATATGTCACTTACCAAAAATCCTATGCCCACACAGGATCCCGCTGTGAGAGCACACAACTTTAACGAAGTAGCAACCGGCTACACAGAAGCAATGGCAATTGATGAGGCAAATCGTTGCCTCAATTGTAAGAACATGGCTTGCGTTAGCGGTTGTCCCGTTAATATTCATATCCCTGAGTTCATCAGCAAGATTAAAGAAGGTGAATTCGAGGAAGCTTATCAGATTATTTCCAAGACTTCCAGCTTACCTGCAGTTTGCGGTCGTGTATGTCCTCAGGAGACTCAGTGCGAGAGCAAATGCGTACGTGGTATGAAGGGTGAGCCTGTTGGTATCGGCAGACTCGAGAGATTCGTTGCAGACTGGCACAATGCAAACACTGTTACAGCTGCAGACGTTCCTGCTCCCAACGGTCACAAGGTTGCAGTTGTTGGTTCCGGCCCCAGTGGTCTTACCTGTGCAGGCGACTTGGCCAAGAAAGGATACAAAGTAACCGTATTTGAAGCACTTCACACAGCCGGCGGCGTACTTGTATATGGTATTCCCGAGTTCAGACTTCCCAAGGCAATCGTAGCCAAGGAAGTTGAGACCTTAAAGGCTCTTGGCGTAGATGTTGAGACCAACGTTGTAATCGGCAAAACACTTACCATTGACGAACTCTTCGAAGATGGCTATGAGGCTGTATTCGTAGGTTCCGGTGCCGGTCTTCCTAACTTCATGGGAATTCCCGGTGAGAGTCTTAAGGGTGTATACTCCGCGAATGAGTTCTTAACAAGAAGTAACCTGATGAAGGCTTATCGCGAAGATCCCGAGACACCGATCATGAAGGGTGGTAAGGTTGCAGTTGTTGGTGGCGGTAATGTTGCTATGGATGCTGCAAGAACAGCGCTTCGTCTTGGTGCTGAAACCGTTTACATTGTATACAGACGTTCTCTTGATGAGCTTCCCGCTCGTAAGGAAGAGGTAGAGCATGCAATGGAAGAAGGAATTGATTTCAGACTTCTGAACAATCCTGTAGAGATTCTTGGTTACAACAATCCGGAAGATCCCAGAGATCCTAAGAATGGTTTTGTAACGGGTATGAAATGTATCAAGATGGAACTTGGCGAGCCTGACGAGAAGGGAAGAAGACGTCCCGTAGCAATTCCCGGCAGCGAATTCGTACTTGATGTAGATACCGTTGTTATCTCCATCGGAACATCCCCCAATCCTCTGATTAAGGATACAACAAAGGGTCTTGATGTTAACGCTCGTGGTGGTATCATTGTTAATGAAGATGGTCTTACATCCAGAGATGCTGTTTACGCAGGTGGCGATGCAGTTACCGGTGCAGCGACTGTTATCTCCGCCATGGGCGCCGGCAAGGTTGCAGCCAAGGCAATCGATGAGTATTTAGCTAACAAATAATTTATATACGAGGTATACACAATGAAATTACTGCTTTGCCCGAACGGCTATAATGGTAAACAGGCTGAACAGGCAAAGCACTGTATATCTTCCCTTGAAAAAAGTGGGCATACATGCTCACTTTTATCAACTGACAGTATTAATCTGTATGGAGATGACCGTTACGTACGCTTCTCATTAGAAGAATGCGATTTGGTAATCTCCCTTGGTGGAGATGGCTCAGTGCTTCGCGCTGCACAGCAGGCAATCACAGCAGACAAGTCACTGCTTGGAATTAACAGCGGTCGACTTGGTTATTTGTGTGGTCTGCAGTTGGCAGATGTGTCTGACTTTAATAAATATTTACCCAGACTTGAAGTATCAGAGCGTTCCATGCTGGAATTCAATTATGAGGGCACCGTATACTATGCCGTTAATGATGTGGTAATTGCCAAGAACAGCTTTGGTGAGACAGTCGATTTAACCGTTTCTTTAGATCATATTAATAATCTTAAGATTCGCGGAGACGGTTTGGTGGTAGCAACCCCTACCGGTTCCACCGCCTACAGCTTATCTTCCGGTGGTCCTATTATTGATGCCGAATCAGAGAGTTATGTTCTGACACCGATTTGTTCCCATGATTCCTATCTGCATCCCATTGTGCTTAATAACAAGCGTTTAATCACCGTTAGCGAACGCAACAATGCGGCCGGAATTTATGCCGACGGAAGACCCATCGGTAACATCAAGGACAACCTGCTTATCCGAACTTCAGAACGTAAATTAAAGCTCTATTCCGACAAACAGGTAATTAAATTTATTTAATATACCCTGTTGATTTGACTGATACAACAGCAAATAGTAAAATAGCAAAGTTAAAGGCATCGGTTCAATTGTACCGATGCCTTTAACTTTGTCTCCGTTTAACGATTCATCTCTACCTATGCTTGTCAACAATATCCTTGATTAAGATCTCACGTTCATGGAAAAACGAAGAATACATTTCCATCTGATCATTGTACAATCCCGTTTTATCCTCCCCATAGAAGCGTCGAATATTTTGCTCCATAGGTTCATCCATGAGACTCCTAAACTCGGCAATCTCTTTGTCAATATTATCAGCAGAGTATATTGTCTTAGACAGTTCAAGCAGTCTATCTAAGAATCTATTCCGAAACTCATCATTTTTCATTAGGTTCTCAAACATCCCCGACTCTTTTTCTATGTACGCAATGGAATCGAAATCCTCAAGACCGGTTTCCATACAGCGGGAATTCAAATCGAAAACCATCCATCTCCACTTGCAATCTTCATATTCTCCGCTACCATACTTGCGACTTCTCCACAAAGCGAAGTTGGAAGAGGGCCAATCATGGCATCGTGAAATATAGGCCAGTGCCGCATTATAATCAATATAACTGTCAATATCAATCAAATCACAGGCTCTATTGTAATTCTCATCATCTGTCATGTCAGCTGTCGTACAGAAATTCATCATGTAATTATACAGTTTTATTTCATTCTCTTCTCCTTCTTCCAAAGAGAACTTCTTCATCATGATGACATTGTCTTCATCGACTCCATAATGATACTGGATGTATTCCGCATTATACTTCTCAGTGAGCCAATATACGCCCCAGTACTCACCATCCAAAAACATCACATAAGGTGAAAAGTCCGTTGTTGCAACGTCCAAATCAGCAATGGCTTTATGAACAAGATAGTCTTTAAATTTAGCCTTAACATCCTGACCGCCCTGAGCCAATGTTACCGAGCTCGGTTGATAACCATCTCCCCAAAAATCTATTGCTAAATACGGATTGCCGTCATACTCTTCTCTTGCATATAGGTTCATGCTTTTAGGATTGTAAGTTCTAGTCGTACCACCATGAATTCGAATCCCACAATTCTGAGATAACTGAAGCTTACCGTTTGTATCAAAAAACTGGCAGTTTGCTATTCGTTCACTCTTTCTTCCTCTGATGGAATAATTGCCGATCTGCAACCATCGATCCGGGAAATTGCCGTCCTCAATATGGCTTAAATACACATCGTCAAACGCTTTACCTGTAACATAAATTCCTTCATTGTAATCGAATAGATTTCGCGGGTTTGTTACGATACTAACGACGTTCATTCCCTCATATCCACTTTTCTGGTCATATCCCACAAAATAGGAAGCAGTTTTAACAGGGCTATAGCGTTCTTCACCGTAGTAAATAGCTGCACGAACAATGGTACACTTGTCAACCGGGAATTGTGGTGACTCGTATCCGGGATCTTCCTCGATATAAGTTCCAAGCAAATCCTCGCGAAATCCGGTCGACACTTCTTTTAGCATAGAATAGGTATTCTTCTGATTGGATGCATCCTCAATATGAATGGGACCCTCATACTTTAATGAATCATGTGTTGGATCCGAACCATCCAAGGTATAATAAATAGTCCCACCTTCCCCGGACAAAACCAAATCAAACTCATCTTCATAAAACCCCGGCACGTGAGAGAAAATAACGTCAGCTTCAACCGGCCTTGTTTTACGTGCTGAAACCTCCATGGCTGTAAGCAGAATAAACAGCACTGCTCCAACAGCAAATACATATTTAAAATATGTAAGTTTATAATATGTCATCCGGTTCATACTCCATTAGAGAAAACTGACTAACCATTTTTGCCTGAGATAACTTCTCTGTTAATTCATTCGCCCTCTTAGTATTTAACTCAAAAACCAGATTTGCCCCATGTGAGCTGACATTTCTGCTTTTTAAGCGATACTTCGCTGCAAATTCTTTTACCACATTCTCAATTTCTTCAATTCCTTCTATCCCTGACATATGAATCACTAAAACATGGGATTTGCTTCCGAAACTGAAGTAATTCATTATCACCAGAACAATTGTAACCACAATGGAAGTCAATACAGCAACCTTATATAACTGACAGCCGCAGGTAATACCAATGTGAATCGACCACAGGATAAAAATCATATCCACCGGATCCTTAACCGCGGTACGAAATCTTACAATAGCCATGACACCAATTGTTCCAAGTGTGATAACCAGGTTTGTCTGCAAGCACAAAATAATCGTAGCTATAAAAAATGGGATTACGGAGATGCTAATATTGAACGATTTGTTATATAAAGCTCTATGTAGTACGAATCGATATACTACGAACTCAAATGCAGCTACCAGCCCTACAACAACAAATACAGCCACCATGGTTGAAGTTAACAACTCTGTTCCTTCATAATTTCTCATTAAGTTGCTAAAAACCGAATTTGCAAAATCCATAATTAGACCTCTCATTCACCAAAATAATAATCATTCACTGCCTTACGGCAAAAATAATACTTAGAAAACGCGCGTTGATTTATATGATTTGCCTGCACCAAATTTTTGATATATGAAGGCAAAACATCATCAAATTTAACCTCTAAAATACTCTTCCCTTCGGGGATTGCTGATACACATAAATAATCCGACTCTAAAAAGTGTTCAAAAGAATCCGAAGCCGAAATAGCATTGTCAAACGTGATTCGAACATTGCTTATTGGTTCAACAAATGCCTCCCTTACATAATTCACAATTACTTTAGGAGCAAAACCCTCTGTGAGAATCGCAACACAAAACTCTTGTAATAGTTTATCCTTGGCATTCAAACACAATTCGCCAACATCCTGCTCCATAATTTGATTAAATTGATCTCTGGTCAGCCGACAACTTCGCTTTTTACAGTATGAATTGAGTTTGCTCTTCTTCTCTAGAAAAATAAACTCCGGATTATCATTATAATATCGAATTCTGTATTTATAACGAATCTGATCTCCTGCTACATTTTCATTAAGGCAAGTGTCGTTATAATCATCAAAATACAGACTGTGAATTTCATATCGACCATTTGCATCAGCATGCGCATCACGATCCATGACCGCGCCAAGACGTTCTCCGATTTTTTGCCGAAGAGAATCATCGATATAATATTTCCACTCGCTTCGAAATCTTGCCATAGACTCCTCACCAAAATATACTTAATTGCAAAGCTTTAATCACAATAATATTTACGCTTCAACAAATTGCCATTATAAACATTTCTCCATAAGGGCAAACCGTCCCATTCTCCAGTCCGCATAGCCCTTTGTTGCATATCCGTTATGCTCGTACATTTGAAGCGCAAAAGGGTTCTGCGTGAACGCATCCAGACGGACTGCTCCATATCCCATAGTTCGAATCTGGTTCTCAACATGCAGAAGCATCTGTTTGCCGATTCCTTGATTCTGATACTTGGGAGAAATGCAGAATCGATGAAGAATATATGCCATTTCGTCCTTACTATCCCACTGACATCGATGATATTCCTCATCGCACTCGCTGCTGATGACATAGAGTCCTGCCAAATCCGTTCCTTCCATTGCAACATACAGATTGCCTGCTGCAATATCCTCTTCGAAATCATATCTGGCCGGATACAACTCATCCCACTGGTGAATACCATGGAACTCCATGGTAACGATTGCATCCTTAATCAAATCACAGATTTCATCAAGGTCGTCTATTGTTCCCAGTCTATACTCCATAGAATTATTCTACCTACTATTCTTTTGCATTAATCGTAACTGCATTAACACCTTTATTCTTAGGTGTCACTACAAAAGTCTTATATCCGCTGAATTGTGGTGAACCGACAGAAGGGCTTAAGAGAACCTTGGTATCTGTGCCGGCTTCTTCATACCAGACCTCAGCCTTATCTACATCCTCATCCGGAATGGCAAATATCGCTGTCTGATCGAAATAGTTAAAAGTTCCAAATGGCGGCAGGGGATCGGACAACATGCTATACTTTCCTGTATGATAGTCCTGGTTGACCAGATAGACTCTCACTTTGGGATCTACAAAAAGTTCATCACCGACAAATGTCATATCGCCATCAGGAATCGTAATGGTACAGAGCCTATGTGTAGTTCCTGCTATGATTTCAATATCATAGTGACTCTTATCAAATCGAAGACTGTATGCCGACTTTTTGGGTTGAAGCACACCATCAATGTATACCCTAATATCATCCGCAAGAAGCGTAGACTGGATCTTGAACACCTGATCATAATCGAAAGT
>JAZLHG010000444.1:0-11367 GCA_045616705.1 Lachnospiraceae bacterium
CGCAGAAATGAACTGTCAGTAAGGGAGATTGCTGAATGTGCTTCTAAGTATCCGGTTTCTTCTATGTGTGCATTAGGAGAAGGCGGTGTGTTTGCAGGCTTATGGAAGTTTGCGGAGTCAGTGGGAAGTGGCATGGATGTAGAACTGAAAGCATTGACTCTTCACCAGGAGACCGTTGAGATTTGTGAAGTTTATGGATTAAATCCTTATTTACTTCACAGCACAGGGGCAATGTTACTTGCTACAGAGAACGGCGCAGCCCTTGTAAGTGAACTGAATCAGGCAGATATTCAGGCCATTCAGATTGGAACCTTGACCGATTCCAATGACCGTCGGATTTATAATGACGGTGAAGTAAGATTCCTGGATCTTCCTGCAGCAGATGAAATGTACCGATTATTTTAATCAGAAAGAGGATTATTATGAGAGAAAAGATTTTAAACGTTATAGAGAAAAACAGCAGAATTGATCTGAAGGAGTTAGCAGTGATTCTGGGCCTGTCAGAAGTAGATGTTGCCAATGAATTATCTGCAATGGAGTCAGAAGGTATTATCTGCGGTTATCATACCTTGATTGACTGGGATAAGGTAACAGATGAGAGAATCAGCGCAGTGATTGAGGTACGTGTAACTCCCCAGAGAGGCAGAGGATTTGATACCATCGCTGAGAGGATCTATAAATATCCGGAAGTGGAATCTGTATACTTAATGTCCGGCGGATATGACTTATTGGTGATGTTAGAGGGTAAGACACTTAGAGAGGTATCCGGATTTGTATCCGAGAAGTTATCTACCCTGGACAGCGTTCTTAGCACCGCTACCCACTTTATCCTGAAGAAGTATAAACAGCACGGCTCTATTCTGCACCGTGAATATGAAGATGAGAGGGAGATGTTTACTGTATGAGAAATCCCTTGTCAGAGACCATAGTAAAGATTAAACCGTCAGGAATTCGTCGATTTTTTGATTTGGCTGCCGAGAGAAAGGATACCATTTCCTTAGGCGTAGGTGAGCCTGATTTCGATACCCCTTGGCATATTAGAGACGAAGGTATTTATGCCCTGGAGAAGGGCAAGACCTTCTATACTTCCAATGCAGGTCTTCTTGCACTGAGAGAAGAAATCTGTCATTACATGAAGCGTCGCATGCACATTGAGTATAACCCTAGGACAGAAGTTCTGGTTACAGTAGGCGGCAGCGAAGCAATTGATATCGGATTAAGAGCCATGATTGATCCCGGGGATGAGGTGATTATTCCTCAGCCCAGTTATGTGTCTTATGAGCCTTGTGCCATTCTTGCCGGTGCCAAGCCTGTTATTATTGAACTGAAGAATGAGAATGAATTCCGTCTTACGGCGGAGGAACTTCTGAATGCCATTACAGATAAGACTAAACTGTTGATTCTGCCCTTCCCCAATAACCCTACCGGTGCAATTATGGAAGAGAAGGATCTGGTTGAAATCGCCAGGATCTGTATCGAGAAGGATATTTTCGTAATGTCCGATGAGATTTATGCAGAGCTGACTTACGGCGATCGTACCCACGTTTCTATTGCATCCCTGCCAGGCATGAGAGAGAGAACCATTGTGATTAACGGTTTCTCCAAGTCCTATGCCATGACCGGATGGAGACTGGGTTATGCCTGTGGACCGGAAGTAATTATTCAGCAGATGACCAAGATTCATCAGTTCGCCATTATGTGTGCACCTACCACCAGTCAGTATGCTGCAGTAGAAGCACTGAAGAACGGTGATGCCGATGTGAAGATGATGTGTGAATCCTATGACCAGAGAAGACGTTTCTTAATGAATGCTTTTCGCGAAATGGGTCTTCCCTGCTTCGAGCCTTACGGTGCATTCTATGTATTCCCTTGCATTAAGGAATTCGGAATGACCTCTGAGGAATTTGCATTTGCACTTCTTGACGCCAAGCAGCTGGCACTGGTACCGGGTACTGCTTTTGGTGACAGCGGTGAAGGATTCCTTCGAATCTCCTATGCATATTCTCTTGATAAGTTACGAATTGCTATGGGACGCCTTGCAGAGTTCATTGGAGAACTGAGAGGAGAAGCATGAACATCGTGTTATTAGAGCCGGAGATCCCGGCGAATACCGGTAATATCGGCCGTACCTGCGTTGCAACGGGAACGTCGTTACATTTGATTGAGCCTCTGGGATTTCAATTGACGGAGAAGAATATCAAGCGTGCGGGAATGGATTACTGGGATCAGCTTGATTTAAGCAGATATAACAATTTCCGGGATTTCGTGGAGAAGAACAATCATCCTCGAATCTTTATGGCTACAACCAAGGCGCATAGATGTTATACCGACGTTACCTTTGAAGAGAATGATTTTATTATGTTCGGTAAGGAGAGCGCCGGAATTCCGGAAGAGATTCTGGTGGATTATGAGGAGACCTGTATTCGTATCCCTATGCTTAGCGAAATTCGCTCCCTGAACCTGTCTAATTCCGTTGCTATTGTGCTTTATGAAGCATTAAGACAGCAGAACTTCAGCTCTATGGAGCAAAAAGGAGCACTGCATCGACTTAACTGGAAATCGGAACAGTGCTCAGATTAGATGGATTAATCATATTCATCCGGTTGTTTCTTAGATTTGGTTAAAGTAAATATAAATTCTGTACCAACGCCCTCTGTGGAAATTACATTGATATTTTCATGGTGGGCGTTGATAATTTCTTTGGTAATGGCCAGCCCTAGGCCGGTTCCTTTCTTATCCTTACCTCGGGACAAGTCGGTCTTATAGAATCTGTCAAAAATCAACTTCAGGGAATCCTTGGGAATTCCGATGCCGGAATCCTTCACCGATACGAAAATCGTCTCGTTCTTCTCGGTGGTCTCTACCTTGATGGTAGAATTGGGATTGCTGAATTTGATGGCATTATCAATCAGATTATAGAGTACCTGTTTGATCTTCTCTTCATCGGCATGTACATATAAGGTCTGTCCTGTAAGCACCAGCTTAAAGCGAATCTGTTTCTGTTTGCAGGAGCCTTCAAAGGTTGCTGCCGTATTCTTAATCACTTTATTGATATCGAAATCTGTCTGATCCAGAACCATTCCCTTAATGTTCAAGTTATTCAGCGTAAGAAGGCTGTTGGTAAGCTTAGTCAGACGGTCGGTTTCATTCAGAACAATCTTAAGATATTTCTCATGAAGTTCCGGCGGAATGGTTCCGTCTACCATAGCTTCCAGATAACCACGAATGGAAGTTAAAGGAGAACGGAAATCGTGAGAGACGTTGGCAATGAACTTCTTCTGATTCTCCTCTGCACGAGACAGTTCGGAGGCCATCAGATTCAGAGAAGCAGCAAGACGTCCAATCTCGTCGTTAGTATCCACATCAATCAGGTAGTTCAGATTACCGCCGGAGTATTCCTTGGTTGCGGTTGTTATTTTCCGCATGGGGAGGTATACCACCAGGGTGAACATCAAGAGGAAAATCAGTGACAATCCAAAGATAATGCTGAAAGTGATATAGGTAATGTCCAAAAGGTGCTGCTGCATCTGCACAATCTCCGAATAAGGAAGATGGACAAAGATGTAGGCACGTCGATGGTAATTGCTGGTTACCGGGGACACAACGCTTAGCATTTTCTCCGGGAAATAATCATAGAAATTGCCGACCATGTAGAAATCGGAACTAAGACTCAGCTGATCTACGTCGTCCAAAACGGATGTGCTCTGCTGAAGGGGGCTGTCCGTGTTGAATAGCAGGGTACCGTTGGTAGACAACACCCAAATGGTAGTGGATGTAGTGGACG
This sequence comes from Lachnospiraceae bacterium, assembly GCA_045616705.1. GTDB lineage: Bacteria > Bacillota > Clostridia > Lachnospirales > Lachnospiraceae > UBA2868. The sequence goes on from JAZLHG010000444.1 coordinate 3,785, forward strand.
CGGTATCACTGATCTGCTGGCGAATTTCTTTGCCGGTCTTGGTACGGTTGCTCATATTCTGGGAATAGTAGTTGGAGAGCATGGTTGCTTCCTTGTACAACTTGGTTGCTGTATGACGAACCAGATAACGCTCGGTCATATCGGAAGTAACCGTCTCAATGGTAGCAATTCCTAAGCAGGCAAAAAGAATATATGCAATTAGAAATTTCAGATAGACGGTCTGTCTATTGTTCATTGGTTATTTCACCTCAAATTTGTAACCGATACCCCATACTGTGGATAATCTCCAGGCGTCATGGTCTTTGATCTTCTCACGAAGGCGCTTGATATGTACGTCAACGGTTCGGGTATCACCGATGTATTCGTAGCCCCAGATGTGGTCCAGAAGCTGTTCTCTTGTAAACACCTGGTTGGGTGAGGATGCTAAGAAGAACAGAAGCTCCAGTTCCTTAGGTGGCATATCTACTAACTGACCGTAGTAGGTTACGGAATAGTTGGTCAGGTTGATAATAAGGTCCGGATATTCCACGCATTTTGCATCACTGACAGGTGCTGCGGGAGCGGTTTTGCTGGGGGTAAAGCGACGAAGAACGGCCTTAACACGGGCAACTAACTCCTTGGAGTCAAAGGGCTTCTCCATATAGTCATCGGCACCAAGCTCCAGGCCCAGAACCTTATCAAAAATCTCACCCTTGGCAGACAGCATAATAATGGGAGTATCTGACTTGGCACGAACCTCACGGCATACCTGGTAACCATCAATGCCGGGAAGCATCAGATCCAACAGAATCAGATTGGGCTGGTAGGAGTCGAAGGCGCTAAGTGCTTCCTCGCCATCATGCACAATCATGGAATCGAAGCATTCCTTGGTAAGATACAGAGAAATCAGCTCTGCGATATTGGCATCGTCATCGACGATTAATATTTTCTGTTTGTTAGCCATAAGTCCTCCCTTATTACTTAAAGTCTACGATGGTTACGCCTGCGTCGCCCTCACCATATTCTGCCAGTTTATAGTTCTTCACGTAGGAGATTCGGCGAAGGTGAGAATGTACTGCAGATCTTAATGCACCGGTTCCCTTGCCGTGAACCACACGAACAGAGGATAGGTGAGATAAGTACGCATCATCTAAATATTTATCCAGCTTGGAAATTGCTTCATCCACCGTAAGTCCCAAGAGATTGATCTCGGAAGATATGGAGGAAGCTTTGCTTAAATTCATGCCATGGTAGGAAGATCCGCCCTTTTTGTTGCTGACCTTCTTCTCCATTACAAATTCCACATCATTGATATTGGTCTGCATTCGCATAATGCCGCACTGGGCGAAGAAATTACCCTTGGCATCCGGAATGGAAGATACACTGCCGTTTAGATTCATAGAGATAATCCGGATGTCATCACCAAGGTGAAAATCAGAAGCTTTCAGTGTGGTTTTAGCCGGTGCAGCCTTAGGAAGGCCTGCAGGCTTGGTGGAATCCAGTTTCTCTCTGAGCTTGCGACGCTTGTTCTCCATCTCCTGAATGGAAGTGTTGCCACCGGTCTTCTGGTAGAAGCGAATGGCTTCATCTGCGGTTTCCTTGGCTTCCTTCAGAAGGTCGCTTGCCTCTTCTCTTGCTTCTCGAATCAGGCGCTCTCTGGTATCGTTTAACTGTTTCTTCTCTCGGTCCAGAGTCTTCTTCAGTTCGGAGGATTCAGCCTTCAGTTTATCGACTTCTTCCTTCTCTTTCTCTAAACGTTTTCTGCTTCGTTCTAACTGAGACAGAACATCTTCGAAATCTTCATCCTTCTTGTCAAGGCGCATCTTGGCATCGTCAATAATCTGTCTGCTCAGTCCCAATTTATGGGAAATGGCAAAGGCATTACTCTTGCCGGGAACGCCGATTAACAGTTTATAGGTAGGACGAAGGGTATTCACATCAAATTCGCAGCTGGCATTGGTCACGCCTTCTTCACGAAGGGCATAGACCTTAAGTTCGCTGTAATGGGTGGTTGCAACGGTTCGGATTCCCTGTTTATGAAGGTAATCCAGAACAGAAATAGCAAGGGCCGCACCCTCTGTAGGATCGGTTCCCGCACCAAGTTCATCGAAGAGACATAAGGAGTGTTCATCCGCATGCTTGGTAATATACACAATTCTCTTCATGTGAGAGGAGAATGTGGACAGACTCTGCTCAATGCTCTGTTCGTCTCCAATGTCAGCATAAACTTCGTTAAAAATCGTAAGCTGTGAACGATCCAGTGCCGGAATATGAAGACCGGCCTGTCCCATAATCGACAGAAGTCCAAGAGTCTTAAGAGCAACGGTCTTACCACCGGTATTGGGACCGGTGATAATCAGCAGATCGAAGCTGTCTCCTAAGGAAATGTCAACAGGCACTACTGTCTGTTTATTCAGCAGCGGATGTCTTGCCTTTCTAAGATTCACATGTCCGTCCGTATTGTAGACGGGTCTGGTTGCGTTCATATCAAGACCCAGACGGCCCTTGGCGAAGATGAAATCAAGGGTGGCCAGGGTGGTTAAATTCTGTTTCAGTTCTTCTGCATGCTCCCCGCATTCTGCGGAAAGTGAAGCAATGATTACTTCAATCTCGGCGGCTTCCTTCAGTTCCAGCTCTCGCAGTTCATTATTCAGATTTACAATGGCAGCAGGCTCGATGAAGTAGGTGGAAGCACTGGATGACTGGTCATGAATCATACCGGGAACGTTACCCTTATGCTCCGCCTTAACGGGAATACAGTAACGGCCGTCCCGCATGGTGATTACCGCATCCTGAAGATAGGTGCGATAGGTCTGATTCACCATCTGTGTCAGCTGGGTGTGTACCTTGTCTACCGTCTGCTTCATGCGCCTTCTGATACTTCTCAGTTCGGAAGAGGCATCATCACTGATCTCATCCTCTGAGAGAATACATCTGCGAATGTCACCGGACAGATTGGTCAGGGGAGAAAGGAGTTCGAAATAAACATCCAGGGAATCGTTGTTATTATCCCCTTCCTCATGTCTTCCGTAGGACTTGATTCGACCTGCATTCTCCAGTAGGGATGCAATTCGAAGAAGTTCCTCCGTTGAGATGGTGCTCTCCTTCTCTAACCGTCTGATTGCTCCGAAGAGGCGCTTGTCAGCCCGGAAGGACAAATTACCGTTCCGAAGCAGCCTTCCCAAGGCATCGGAAGTCTCCTGCTGCGCCTTCTCGATCTCTGCGGAATCTATCATGGGTTTTAAAGAAAGGCATCGCTCTTTACCTAGTTCAGAGGATGCCATTTCAGCCAGCTGTTCTAATATTTTATGAAATTCAAGTGTCTTAATTGCATAGTTGTTCATAACATTGTAAGTTTAGCAGAAATCAGGCGGAATCGCAACGAGATACAGTTCTTATTGTATGTTTTCCAAGTGTCTAGTATAATAAAAAACAGCAATTCTCATGGTATCGGGGGATACGCGGAAGGAGAACGCATCATGGGAGATCAGAAACCGGAAGAAATCAAGGAAATTGTAGCGGATGAGAACAAGAAGTCTTCTGCCAGCAGAGAACAGGGATTTGATTTTATTACCGAGACGATTAAGCGTAAGCCAATCAACAAGAGACGCCTGATTGGCAAATTCATATGGAATGCATTTCTTGCAGTGGTATTTGGCGTAATTGCCTGTACCGTGTTTATTATTATCAGACCTCATCTTGAGAGCCTGATTCATCCTCAGCAGGAGGAGCCGACTCTGGTGACCATTCCCAAGGAGGAACAGGAGACTGAGGAAGTTAAGGAATCAGAAGCTGTAGAAGAAGAGAAACCTCAGGAAGTTATCACACAGGTTGTACAGAAGGTAGAGAATGTGCGTAAGGATCTGGATATTCCGGAATATCAGCACCTCTATCATGAGATTAATATGGTAACCAAGGAAGCCAAGAAATCCATGGTTACTGTTACAGGAGTATTCTCAGATGTTGACTGGTTCATGAATCCTTATGAGGAGAACGAGTCCACGTCCGGTTTGATTGTAGCGGATAACGGCAAGGAGCTGCTGATTATTGCCCAGACCAGGGTCATTAAGAATGCAGAGGCTGTGCGTGTTACTTTCTGCGACGGTACGGAGCAGGATGCTGTTGTGAAACGGTCTGATACGGAGACCGGCTTGTCGGTTGTAGGTGTGGAGCTGGAACAGATTCCGGAAGCGACCAAGGAACAGATTGCTATGGCGAAGCTTGGAAGTTCTATCACCCCTTCTCTTGTGGGAACACCGGTAATTGCCATTGGTAATCCTATCGGTATTGCGGATTCTGTATCTCAGGGTGTAATTACCAGCAATAGTTTTGTGAAGACCATGTCCGATTCCAGTGTTCGGTTCATGACCACCAATATTATGGGCAGTATGCAGGCCAGCGGTGCTATTTTCGACCTGGAAGGTAAAGTGGTGGGCATTATCTACCAGGATAAATCTGTAGGCGATGTGCTGAACCTGGTAAGAGGCTACGGCATTTCCGATTTAAAGGGTAAGATTGAGAAACTGTCCAACGGACAGGATTTGGCATATTTGGGAATTTTTGGTACAGATGTTACCGACAAGGCAGCAGAGGAACTGGGTATTCCGAAGGGTGCCTATGTCAAGGAAGTGATTCCGGATTCTCCGGCAATGGAGGCAGGAATTCAGAACGGTGACATCATTATTAAGATGGGAACCACCGACATTATGTCCTTTGACGAATATAAAGATACAATGCTCAAGTGCCAGCCCGGTGATCTGATGATGATTACCGTTAAGCGCTTAGGCATTAACGATTATTCGGAGTACTCTTATGAGGTTACTCTGGGAACAATGGAGTAATTAAGCATGAAATATATTGAGACAATGCGTGAGGGCGACAATATTAACGGAATCTATCTGGTGAAGCAGCGTTCTTCCGCAACCACCAAGACCGGTAAGCCTTATGACAACGTGATTCTGCAGGATAAGACAGGGGCACTGGATGCGAAGATTTGGGAGCCTAATTCCGCAGGAATTGACGATTTCGAAGCGCTGGATTATGTAGAGGTTCATGGAGGCATTACTTCCTTTAATGGCGCGATTCAGTTAAGCATTAAGCGTGCCAGACTCTGCCATGAAGGCGAATATGACCCTGCCGACTATCTTCCGGTATCCTCTAAGGATATTGATGAGATGTACGGCGAACTTCTGAACTATATCAAGAGCATGAAATCAGACCATCTTCGCAAGCTCTGTGAAGCATTCTTCGTGGAGGATGAGGAGTTCGCTGCTCAGTTTAAGAAGGCATCCGCAGCCAAGTCCATTCATCATGGATTTATCGGTGGTCTGTTAGAGCATTCCCTGTCAGTTACCAAGATGTGTGATTATTATGCATCCGCATATCCGGCAATCAGAAGAGATTTGCTCCTGGCGGTTGCGATGCTGCATGATATCGGTAAAGTAAAGGAACTGTCTCCGTTCCCGGAGAATGATTATACAGATGACGGTCAGCTCTTAGGCCATATTGTAATGGGATGCGAAATGGCATCTGAAAAGATGAAGTCCATTCCGGGATTCCCGCCTGTTCTTGCCGGTGAGGTGAAGCATTGCATTCTGGCTCATCACGGCGAGTATGAGTATGGCTCACCCAAGAAGCCGGCAATTATTGAAGCGGTTGCGCTGAATTTCGCAGACAATACAGATGCGAAACTTGAGACCATGACGGAACTGCTCATGTCTACCACCGAGAAGGGCTGGTTAGGCTTCAATCGTCTGTTTGAGAGTAATGTACGCAGAACCAGTGAGGAATCATGAACTATCGCAAAAATGATGTTGTAGAAGTAACAATAGAAGATTTAGGAACAGATGGAGAGGGTATTGGCCGTATCGACGGCTATACCCTTTTTGTGAAGGATGCGTTAATTGGAGACCGGGTAGAAGCGGGACTGACCAAGGTGAAGAAGAACTATGCCTACGCCCGCCTGGTTCGTGTAATTGAGCCTTCTAAGGACCGCATTAGTCCGGTATGCCCCGTTCATAAGCAGTGTGGTGGTTGCCAGATTCAGGCTATGTCCTATGAAGCACAGCTACAGTTCAAGCAGAATAAGGTGCGCAATAATCTGATTCGTCTGGGTGGCATTTCACCGGATTATTTATCGGAGATTATGGAGCCCATTGCCGGAATGCCGGATGGAATCGGGCTTCATTATCGTAACAAGGCTCAGTTCCCTATCGGATACGATAAGGACGGACATATTATCGCAGGATTCTATGCTGGACGGACACATTCTATTATTGCCTGCGAGGATTGCGCCTTGGGTCCTAAGGAGTATGAGCAGATTCTGAAGACGGTAATCTCGCATATGGAGACTTATGAAATTCGTCCTTACCAGGAAGAGACCGGTGAGGGTCTTGTTCGCCATGTGATGATTCGTAAAGGCTTTGCCTCCGGACAGATTATGGTGTGTGTAGTTATTAACGGAGAGGAACTGCTTCAGGCAGAGCTTCTTGCGGATGCTCTTTTTGCAATTCCCGGTATGACCTCATTCTACTTAAATGTTCAGACAGAGCGTACCAATGTGATTATGGGCACCCGCAATATTCTGATTCGCGGCAGGGATACCATTGAAGATACCATTCATCTTAGGGATGCGGCAAATGATATGGCCCTGACCGATCAGTCGGTTCGATTTGAGATCTCACCCTTATCTTTCTACCAGGTAAATCCGGTTCAGACAGAGCGTATGTATTCTCAGGCCCTGTATTATGCCGATCTTACAGGGAATGAGACGGTATGGGATCTATATTGTGGTATCGGAACCATTTCCCTGTTCTTGGCACGCAGAGCAGGCAGAGTGTGTGGCGTTGAAATTGTTGAGCCAGCCATCTTAAATGCCAGAGAAAATGCCCTTCGAAACGGCATTAAGAATGCTACATTTTTCGTAGGTGCAGCAGAAGAGGTGCTTCCGGCTTACGCCGGTGGTAATCAGTCTCTAGGCCTCTTAGAAGGTGATCAATTCCTCCATCCCGATGTGATCGTGGTAGATCCTCCCAGAAAGGGATGCGATGAGAAATGCCTTGAGACCATGGCCGCCATGGCCCCCGAGAAAATTGTCTATGTCAGCTGCGATTCCGCCACCCTTGCAAGGGATGTGAAGTACCTGTCGGAACATGGCTACCAGCTTAAGAAGGTTCGCGCCTTCGATAACTTCCCCCAAACGGTGCATGTTGAAACCGTAGTTCTTTTGAGCAAGAAACATGTCAACCAAAAGGAGTGTGTGGAGATGGGGGTTGATGCTGAGGAGTATTACAAAATCAAAGGAGATAAGCATTGGTCAAATGAAAAACTAAATTCCACTTGTACCTTGAAAAATGGCCTCTATGACGATTTTGAGGAATAAAAACCTAAAATTATACTGTGGAGAGGCCTGAAAAAGGTGTTAAAATGGGTGTATCGATTCTGTTTGTTTGCATAGCAAACAAACGACTGGAGCAGCTTGAGAAAAAATAAATTCCACTCGTCTTAATGAATTTTTGATTAAATTTTTGCTTCGAGTGGTTATTTGTCTGCTCTTGGTTTTAGATTAAGTGGCTATTATATTAAGCCGTGTTCCATTAAGATAT
>JAZLHG010000445.1:0-8185 GCA_045616705.1 Lachnospiraceae bacterium
GCCACAATCGTAAAGGTACCCGTAACAGGAGTCGCACTCGCATAATTACCTTTGCCTGTAACCGTATACTCAGCAGTTCCCACCATTTTGTTGTTCTTATAGGACACAACATAATCCACACTCTCAGTTAGCACTTCGACATTGCACTTTACGGTAAGATTCATCTTATTACCGCCTTGTACATAAGGTTGCGCCATAGTAGGTGCCGTTACCGCAAATACCGGAGTAGGATTCACAATCTTATAGGTTTTCTTGATCGTACCGTAATACTGATTCATTCCGGTGAAGATCATAGTTGCGGTACCTACTTTGTCGATTTTGGAATAGGTTACGGTATAATCACCATATTCATAAAGTCTGGATCCATTTGCCTTTAAATATATCGATGATGTATCCTGCTTGTTCTGATTAATATCCTTGTGATAGATAACCTCCGGTGCCAATGGATTACTAAATTCGGCAACTTCTGACAATTTGAAACCGGGTACGATTTTCACCGTCTTGGTAATAGTACCGGTGTATGGAGCATTCCTACCCGTTATGGTGAATACTGCGTTTCCCACATTATTAGGGGGTAGAGAATGGGTAATCGTAAAGTTCGTGTCATCAACCGGAACCCAGGTCTTAGAGCCCGGCATTCTAATCTGCATATGAACAGCTGCTGCCAAAGCAGTCGCGTCAAAGTAAACAGAACCACCTTTGTATAAGTATGACTTATCCGCAGATACAGACGCCTTCGATACATTATTGCTACTATCTACAATATAATAGGTTCCGGGTCTGGAACCGGCATAATTACCTTTTCCATAAATGGTATAGTCAATCCGGGTAACCGTTCCGGCTACACCCTTCAGCTTACTGCGATCGGCGTATTCAATATAGAAATCTTTATTATTAGTCAGTTTCTTACCATTATGGATCAGGACAGGAACCAGTTTCTGTTCCCTGCCGTTATAACTAAGTGCCATGTCTGCACTGTTATTTGTTACATACCAAATATTTGCCGGATCAATTCCATAATACAGTGTCTTCTTACCGGAATACTGGCCCTTCATGGTTATGGTTACATTAGGGGAATTTGTTCTGTCTCCCGAAATCGCATTGACGTTATTCTTATACTTTAGGGTATAGTCCTTCTTCTCTGTAAGTTTCTGGCCCTTACAGTACACATTTAAGGACTGCATAACGCCTTTACCGGTATAATCCAGATTTCTCTGGAAGTTGCCTACCCAGATTCCATCGGCAATAACCGTATAATAACCATATGGATTACTTACCACACTGGGATTACCATCCTCATCTGTCAGTTCCATCCATTCGTTTTCTTCCACTTCAATGATGACATCCTTGTGCACGGAACCGATTGTAACAGTCGCCTTAGCCGTAGGTGGCTCGAAGGTTGTGGGCAATCGTTTTGCACTGATTACACAGGAATCAGTCCCCGGAACATAGGTGACATCAAACTGGGAAGGATTATCCACACTCCAACTTCGTGTGGATACATCGGCATTTGCCGGAAAATGCTTGGCAGTAAGTCGAACCGACTCTCCAACTTTTAAATGAACAGTCTCATAATTTGTGACAATTCGTTCAACCGGTATTGCAGTTCCAAGAAGAGAATCAAGAGGTTCCTCCGCTAATATTTCTGCATTTTCCACGGTATCGTCTATATTGCCATCTGTATCATCACCGATGCCCAAATCAGCTACACCTGCAATTTCAGAGCCATTGTCCGTACCATCCGCATCGCCTACTGTAGGATTCTCCTGCTCCGTCACCGGAGTCTGTGGTTCTTCATCCGTCAAGTCAGGGTGCTCATCATCCTGCAAACGCACAGACTCTGCCCAGTCGATAAATCCTAATGCCTCCAGCGACTCCACTGAATACTCTTCCTTACACCCCCCCAATTTTTCATTCCAAGAAATCAGTGCCTCCTTAAGAAGTGCCTCTGCCTGTGATTGATAGAACATAAGTCCATCTTCTGCAAGGTCTTCTGACTGGAACTGCAAGTACTCTGTAAGACTTGCAATGTTCTCAGTTGTAGATAAACTCACCTCTCCCTGGGTATAGGTAATATAACAGGTATCGGTATCACTTATAAGAGCCATCTCTAATCGCTCCAATAAGCCGACTTCTTCGTCTATGACTCTCTCTGCGGTAAATAAATACCCATCTTCTTCCGTTATGGTGATACGCAGGCCACTTTCGGAAGAGGTAATCTCTTCATAGGCAACATCCATCTCTTCCGAAGCTCTCACCTGCTCCGGAAAAGGGATGATTGTTACAGATACAGCAATGGCCAACAACAATGTAAGGCCTTTTCTCATTATTTTTCTCATAATTTACTCCTCATGATCAGCAAACAACTGCCTCTTACGTTCTATCATTTCATCAATCTTCTCCATGTAGAGAAGAGCATCTTTTACATTGTCACATCTCTCAATGCGACCATCACCATAGACACGTTTGGTTACGGTTCCTGCACCAAGTGCCACAATACTCTGTACTTCTTCCATAATCAGAATATTGTAAATACCATATTTACCGTCCCTTGCATATCCCACATTCTCCATATTGCCGGCCATATTCTTCTGCCGATAGAGATAATAGGGATTTAAGTCCATTTCTTTTGCCGCTTGTTCGGTCATCTGCATCATGGCAGGTGTATTTAAGCTAACAATATCCTGATGTTCTTCAAGGAAGCGATGCATACCGGCTGCCCGCTTAATTGCCATGGAATGGACTGTTAAGGAATCAGGACGAAGCTTCCCAATCTCCCGAAGGGTGTGGGCTACCATTTCTTCATCTTCACCGGGCAAACCTAGAATAATATCCATGTTAATATTGTCATGCCCTGCTTCTCTGGCCATACTGAAAGCTTCACGAATCTGATCCACCGTATGGTTTCTGCCAATAATCTTAAGGGTGGCATCGTTCATGGTCTGGGGATTAATGGAGATTCTGCTTACCCCCAGTTCCTTTAGTGTTCGAAGCTTATCAAAAGATACCGAATCAGGTCTTCCTGCTTCTACCGTAAATTCCAGAATTTCAGATAGATCAAAATGCTTACGAAGCATGGTAACCAGCGTTGTCAGCTGTTCCGCTGTCAGTGTTGTAGGGGTACCACCGCCGATATAAACCGTATCCAGGCGCTTGCCCTGCATCATTTCCGCTACCGCAATCATTTCCTGCTCTAGGGTCTTAAGGTACCCCTCAACATGCTTATGGAATCTTCCAATGGGATAGGATGTGAAGGAACAGTACAGACAGGTAGTGGGACAAAAAGGAATGCCTACATACAGACTGTAACCGTCCGGGGTTATTTCGGATAGAATCTGCTTCTCCCGAATCGCAATGTCTGTGGCAAGGCTTATTTTCTCGTCAGAGACATAATAAGTATCCTTCATATGCTGATGAATTGTGGCAGAATCTGCCTGCTCATACAGCAGCTTCATGGGAATCTTGGTGGGGCGAATTCCGGTTAGGGTTCCCCAGGGTAACTCCTTACCCGTAACCTGGGATAGCAAGGTATAAAGGGTTCTCTTCAGAACATTTTTGACCTCCGTACGGTCAAGTCCTGCAGTGTCACCTTCTGTATGATGAACTACCGTTCCATCCTCATGATAATCACAGATTATGGATTCCTGACCATAATCGATAGAAAAGCCGGTGAATGTATCGCCGGCCGTTTCTGTTGCAATATGAACATCCTTCTCAGGGAAGAATGCCTTAATCAGTGAATGTACATCATACTGAAATGATGTATCACATAAATAAACCTGAATCATAAAAACGCGTTCCACTTTCTCTCATGTCCGATTGAGGATTTCATTCCGTGACCCGGATAAACAATGGTCTCATCCGGCAGGGGCATCAGTTTGGTCCGAATGGATTCTACAATAGCTTGTGAAGAGCCGGTAGGGAAATCCGTTCTTCCTACACTCTCCTGAAACAGAGTATCCCCACTAAACAGCACATGCTCATCCGCTATATAGAAACACATACTGCCGCCGGTGTGTCCCGGAGTAAGTAGTGCCTGTATATTCTGGCCAACCAGATTCACACACTCTCCATCCTGAAGATAATAATCCGCTTCCAGCGAAAGTGGATGAATGCAGGCTCGTGCCGTCATATTCATCTTGGGATCCAGCAAGAATTCCTTCTCAGCTGCCGCTGCATAAACAGGTGCTCCCGTCAGGTCCTTCAACTCTTCTACACCACTGATATGATCAAAGGGGCCATGGGTCAGAAGAATGGCTTCCAGTGTTAACCCTGCTTCTGTGAGAGACTCGTAGATTCTCTTGCCATGGTATGCAGGATCTACAACAATGGCTCTCTTCATCTCATCATCATATGCTGTATATACATTGGTACCAAGAGGCCCAATCTCACGGTATTCCAGTACAAATGCCATTAGCCTCTTGTCCTTTCAATATCAATCACATCATCAACCGCATTCAATCGCTCAATCAGTCTGTTCAGCTGTTCTGTATTAGCAACCTCAAATGCCATAGAAGTGGTAGCGGTTCCCTGTTTACTGGTACGAACATTCATGGACATAATCGAAATATTTCTCTCGGTGAGAACCTTGGTAATCTCCGCAAGGAGACCATCTCTGTTATTGGAATAAATATTAATTTCAGCCACATAGCTTCCACTCTGTTCAGGCTGTGCCTGCCATTCGGCATCAATCAATCGGTCTCTCTCATCCTGAGGAAGACTTAAGATATTGATACAGTCAGTTCTATGAATGGATACGCCTCTTCCTCTGGTTACAAATCCTACGATTTCATCACCGGGAATCGGAGAACAGCATTTAGAGAATCGAACTGCCACATCATCCGTTCCTTCAACGGCAATACCACCGCTGGTACGAACCTTCAGACGCTTAGCACTGCTCTGCTGCTCTTCCACGTTCTTAATTACTTCATCATTAGAGAGAATCTTCGGATGATCCTTCTCGTAGTAGTCCACCATCTTATTGATGATCTGACCTTCCTTCAGGCCACCGTGTCCTACTGCAGCACAAACCGCATCCCATTCCTTGAAGCCATATTTCTCCATAATCAGCTTCTCGTACTCGGGAACAAATATGGTAAGGGGATCAATGGACTTCTGCTTACAGAAGGTCTGCAGCATTTCCTTACCCTTTATGATATTGCTCTCCTTGAGTTCATTCTTAAACCACTGGTTAATCTTGGATTTCGCCTGTGGACTCTTAACAATATTCAGCCAGTCTCTGCTGGGACCCTTAGAGTTCTGAGAGGTAATAATCTCAATACGATCACCGTTATTGATGACGTAGTCAATGGTAACCAGCTTACCATTTACCCGGGCACCAATCATCTTATTACCTACAGCGGAATGAATGCTATACGCAAAGTCGATAGGATTAGAGCCTACAGGCAGAGTCTTCACATCGCCGGTAGGGGTAAAGCAGTATACCGTATCGGAATATAAATCAAGATCTGACTTCAGGGCATTTAGGAACTCATGATTATCCGCAAGATCCTTCTGCCATTCCAGAATCTGACGGAGCCAGGATAACTTCTCTGCCTCGGAATCATCGGTCTTCTTGCCATCAGATGCTGCTTTATATTTCCAGTGCGCCGCAATACCGTATTCAGCGGTACGATGCATCTCATAAGTACGAATCTGAATCTCAAAAGGCTGACCGGTAGGTCCGATCAGTGTGGTATGAAGAGACTGATACATATTGGGCTTGGGCATAGCAATATAATCCTTGAAACGGCCGGGAATCGGCTTGTACATCTCATGGATTACACCAAGGGCCGCATAACAGTCCTTCACATCAGCAACGATAATACGAACCGCAAACAGATCATAAATCTGATCCAGTGTCTTCTGCTGGTTCACCATCTTCCTATAAATACTGAAGAAATGCTTCACTCTACCGTCAATCTTGGCTTCAATACCGGCCGCGCGAATCTGTTTGCTCACTTCTTCCACAATTCCGGATACATATTTCTCACGTTCCACCTTGCGAATATTGATTCTGTTCACAAGATCATAATAAGCTTCCGGCTCCAAATATTTCAGAGACAAATCATCCAGTTCTACCTTCACACGGGAGATACCGAGACGCTGTGCGAGAGGCGCGTAAATATCCATGGTCTCTCTTGCAATCTCTACCTGCTTCTTGGGGCTCATGTACTGAAGGGTTCTCATATTGTGCAGTCTGTCTGCAAGCTTCACCATCAGTACTCGAATATCCTTCGCCATAGCCAGTAGCATCTTACGCAGATTATCCGCCTGGAATTCAATCTTATCTTCGTTATATTTAATCTTCTCAAGCTTGGTAACGCCATCTACAATCAGTGCTACATCAGGACCAAATTCCTGCTTGATTTCTTCATCGGTCATGATGGTATCTTCTACCACATCATGTAAAAGACCCGCTGCAATGGACTCCTGGTCAAGCTGAAGGTCAGCAAGGACAATAGCCACACATAGCGGGTGTATAATGTAAGGCTCTCCGGAACGGCGAACCTGATTCTTATGCGCTTCGTAAGCAATTCTGTATGCCTTCTCGATTAAGGGATACTGATCTGAAGGATGGTATTTTTGCACACGTGTAATAAGGTCCTGATATAGCACTTCAGGACTAAGATTCTCTTCCACTGATTCGATTCGACCATCGTCCAGTATCAACTCGGATACCGGCATTCTCTCATCTTGCAGTTCTTCCATCATATCCTCACGAAAAAACAAAAATAATAAAATATTATAAACCTACAATTCCCTAGAATCAAGCAGAATTGTAAAGGGTCCGTCATTAAGAAGACGCACTTTCATATCAGCTCCGAACCGTCCCATTTCTGTTCTGTAACCGGCTTCTCTGCACTTGGCAATAATGTACTCATACATGTCATTTGCCATCTCAGGTCCACCTGCCTCAATAAAAGAAGGTCTGTTACCCTTCCTGCAGTTGGCATACAGGGTAAACTGGGAAATCAACAACAGTTCTCCACCTACCTCATCAAGAGATAAATTGGTCTTACCCTGTTCATCCTCAAAGATTCGAAGACCCAGAAGCTTCTTGATCATCTTGTCGGCAACTTCCCTGGTATCGCTGTCTGCTACACCGATTAATACCATAAATCCTCGTCCAATCTGTCCAAGCACCTCTCCGTCTACTGTAACGGAAGCCTCTGTTACCCTCTGTATTACAAACTTCATAACAATCTCCTGTTTCTATGATAAAAGGACAGTTCTCCTATCAAGAGCCGTCCCTTATTCACACCTAAATCCACTGATAATCGCCACCGGTAATGGCAAGCGATAACAGGGCGTCATATTTCTCTACATCTTCGCCTTCTATCATTTCCAGAAGTACTGCTGTCTCCGGGCAGTCAGGCAGTTCCTCATCGGGACCGATTTCCATGTCCACTTCTTCCCCACAATATGGGCAAATCATCGTGGGAGCCACCGTCGTATCTAAGAATCTGGAACCACACTCTCTGCATTCATAGAATCCGGCACGAACTGTACCGTCGGGAACATAAAACATATCGGGTCTCCTAAATCAATCTAAATAACCATTGGGATTCGTAGACTGCCATCTCCAACTGTCTTCACACATACGCTTCAAATCATATTCAGCCTTCCAGCCTAACTCCTTAAGAGCCAGTGTCGGATCTGCATAACAGGTTGCAATATCTCCTGCTCTTCTCTCTGTAATAACATAAGGAATCTCCTGGCCACAAGCTTCTCCGAATGCCTTCACAATATCCAGAACGGAGTAGCCGTTACCGGTTCCCAGATTATAAATCTTCACACCGCTCTCAGCCTCAGAAGCCATAGCATCAATCTTCTCAATCGCCTTCACATGACCCTTTGCAAGATCCACTACATGAATATAGTCTCTAACGCCGGTGCCGTCCGGAGTATCATAATCGTTACCGAATACAGATACCTTCTCAAGCTTCCCAACCGCAACCTGAGCCACATAGGGAAGCAGGTTATTGGGAATACCCTTGGGGTCTTCCCCGATCAAGCCGGATTCATGGGCACCAATGGGATTAAAATATCTCAGCAGAATGATGTTCCATTCGGGATCGGATACATATACATCCTGAAGAATCTGCTCAATCATAAACTTAGTCTGACCATAAGGATTGGTTACACCACCTGTGGGACATTCTTCCGTAATCGGAACAAACGC
>JAZLHG010000446.1:0-2260 GCA_045616705.1 Lachnospiraceae bacterium
ATATACAGTGAAATTTCCTTCTCTATAGCCTACACAACCGAGAGAAATCAAATACTCTCCACCTTGAAGATTCATCTCCTGGGTAAATGTGGCGATCAGCACATCTCCTGCCTCCGGAGAACCTGTTGATACTCTCTCAAACATGGTATTGGTTCCTGTAATCTCCGTACCCTGCCTATTCTTAAAGGATACCGCGAAGATAGGATCCTGTATTTTCTCGAAGAAGCGAATCTTCAGTTTCACCGTAAATTCCTCTCCCTTAATAATAGAGTTGGTAATCACGCCGGCCTGATCATACGCACAGAAATCTTCAAATTCTGCCAGTCCGCTTCCGTATTCATCATAATTCGGATTTAAATTCATTAAATCCTTCCACTTGGCGCCCTGAGATACCTCTCGGCTCTTCTGGGTATCGGACTGCATTTCAAGCTGTCCCACCAGAACTTTTTTATACATATCGATGATTTCTTTTGGCTCACCCTCACCGATCTTCACACCTTTTTCAAGAAGCACCACCCTATCACAATATTTACTGATGCTTCCCAAATCATGACTTACAAACAGGATGGTCTTGCCCTGTTGTTTGAACTCTTCAAATTTACGATAACACTTGTTTTGGAAGAACACATCGCCTACGGATAAGGCCTCATCAACAATGAGAATCTCCGGCTCAATGTTAATGGCTACCGCAAAAGCAAGTCTAACAAACATACCGCTGGAATAGGTCTTCACCTTCTGATAAACGAAGTCTCCAATATCGGCAAACTCCAATATATCGTCTAACTTGGCGTCAATTTCTTCCTCGGTGAAGCCAATCATGGTACCGTTTAAATAAATATTCTCAATACCGGTAAATTCCATATTAAATCCTGCACCAAGCTCTAACAGTGCGGAAATACGGCCATTGATTGTAACCTGACCCTCCGAAGGGTTCAGAACGCCTGTGATAATCTTAAGAATTGTGGATTTACCGGAACCGTTTGTTCCAATAATGCCCACAGTTTCACCGGTATGCACCTCCAGATTCACATCATTAAGTGCATAATGCTCACGAAATCGCACATTTTTACCAATGTGCAACGCTTCCTTTAAGCGGTCACGGTTACCTTCATATAATTTATAGACCTTTGACAGGTGGTCCACCTTAATTGCAACCTGATTCTCCATATATACTCCTACAGAACATCTGCAAAATGTACTTTCAGTCGTTTAAATACCAATGCGCCGAAGGCGAAAATAACCAGCGTCAGAATCCAGAAGTACGCTGTGGAATAGAAGGTCTCCCAGAACCAGATTTTGTCAATCAGCGCATTTCTGTAACCTTCTACTATATAATTCATGGGATTCATCTTAAACAGAATCTTTAGCTTGGGATGATTGCCTGCAAGAATGTTTAAGTTCCAGAGAATGGGAGTTGCCCAGATACCAACCTGTAAGAGGATAGAAATAATCTGACCCAAATCCCTGAAGAACACAATAATGGAACAGGTTACGTAGCATAGTCCCAGCACAAACACAAACATACAAGCAGAATAATAGAAAATCTGAAGTGTATATAAATCCGGATAATATCCGTAGCAACTAAACAGAATCAACGTAAACAGTACAAAAAAACCATGAACGAATATAGCGGATACAATCTTAATAATTGGAAGAATACTAATCTTGAATACCACCTTCTTAACCAGGTAATTGTATTCTAAAAGTGCTCCTGTACCATTGGATAATGCTTCTGAGAAGAAAAACCAGGGTACAAGGCCCGCAATCAACCACAGAATATAAGGGATTTCAATATCACCTTTAACCGCTACCGCTCTTGATGGAAGGGCAATGGTAAATACGAACCAATAGAGTAACACCGTAATTAC
This sequence comes from Lachnospiraceae bacterium, assembly GCA_045616705.1. Taxonomy (GTDB): domain Bacteria; phylum Bacillota; class Clostridia; order Lachnospirales; family Lachnospiraceae; genus UBA2868. The sequence continues at coordinate 1,869 of JAZLHG010000446.1, forward strand.
CGGCTGTACAAAAGCCCAGATAATACCCAGATAAGAGGCTGCATATCTGGTTTTGAAATCATTCTTGGCAAGCTTCCAGATCAGTCTTCGGTTCTGATACAGTTCCACAGGAAGAATCACAATCTTTTCATACATGGTAAGAAAGACCACATAAATGCCATCAAGAATAACACAGGAAATTATTTTTTTGATAACTTCCTGTGTATGATCTGCAAGCGGATTGTGATGCAGGATAATATACAGATTCAGCGCCAAAACGCATAGGGATACAATCAAAATGATTGTCTTCTTTTTGGACATATTAAACCTCAGACGGAATTATTTCTGTAACAGTTCTTTCAGTGTAGGCCACTTCTGATCCTTTTCGGAGAAAATCATGGCATCGGGGTCTT
>JAZLHG010000447.1:0-3886 GCA_045616705.1 Lachnospiraceae bacterium
GTAATATATAGTAATATTGGAGTATGTAATGAGTTTTATTTTTGTTTTGAACAGTATTCTATTGGGTGTTGGGTTAGCTATGGATGCTTTTTCGGTATCGCTTGCAAACGGATTAAACGAGCCGAATATGAGGAAATCCAGAATGGGAATGATAGCATTTGTATATGCTTTTTTTCAATTCGCAATGCCTATGATTGGCTGGTTCTGTGTTCATGAGATATTAAGCTATTTTCAGAAATTTCAACCGTTTATTCCATGGATTGCATTGATTTTACTTCTTTATATAGGCGGTAAAATGCTTATAGAAGGCATTCGTGGAGACTCTGATGAGGGAAATGACACTAAATCATTGAGTTTAGGTGTCTTATTAATCCAAGGTGTTGCAACATCCATAGATGCATTGTCTGTAGGCTTTACAATAGCGGAATATAATACGTTGCTTGCTTTTTCGGCTTCAGCTATTATTGCTGTTGTAACATTTATCATTTGTGTTGCAGGCTTGATTCTGGGCAAACTGTTTGGAACAAAACTTGCTGGTAAAGCATCAATATTTGGTGGAATTATATTGATTTGTATTGGAATAGAAATTTTTGTGACAGGTGTCTTTTTCTAGATATTTCGAAGGAGTAGGAGAATAACAACATGAGCAACAGTATAAAAGAGATTACCGCAAAGATGAAAACGGATAGCTGTTTAATGGCAGCACTGTCACTTCAAAGTCGAAATTATATACTGGAGGAGGTTCGTACTGCTTTAGTTGAAAATAGCGAAGATATTTTCCGAGCAAATCGTATTGATCTTCAGACTGCAGAGAGCAATCAAATAGCTGATTCTATTATGAAAAGACTAAAATTTGATGAGCATAAGCTACAGGATGTATGTAACGGTATCGATCAACTGATTTCTCTAAATGATCCGATTAATCGTGTTTTATTGGAACGGGAACTTGATGAAGGCCTTAGACTGGTGAGAACATCTTGTCCTATTGGTGTAATCGGTATTATTTTTGAGGCAAGACCGGATGCACTTGTTCAAATTTCTTCTCTCTGTATTAAGAGCGGGAATTGTGCTGTATTAAAAGGTGGTAGTGAGACAACCAATACAAACCGTGTTTTATTTGATATCATATATCGCGCTGCAGTTTCAGCAGGGGCACCGGATAATTGTATGTTTTTGGCAGAAGCACATAGTGAAATCGATGAACTGTTAGCTTGTGAGGGCTCCGTAGACTTGATTATTCCCAGAGGGTCTAATCGATTTGTGAAATATATTATGGACCATACACAGATACCGGTAATGGGTCATGCCGACGGAATCTGTCATACTTATGTAGATGGAGATTGTGACCTTCAGAAAGCTGTCAGAATCATCGTTGATGCCAAAACACAGTATACAGCTGCTTGTAATGCAACCGAAACACTTTTGGTCGATAGAAGTAACGCGAAAATGTTACTTCCGCAGTTGTCAGATGCTTTATCAGAGCATCATGTTAAGATTCGTGGAACAGAGGAAGTGAATCGTATCATTAATTGTGAAGTGATTGCAGATGATGATTTTCGCAATGAATATCTTGACCTAATCATAGGTATTAAACTGGTGAATGGTGTTGAAGAAGCGATTTCACACATTAATTGTTATGGTTCTCATCATACGGATACCATTATTACAGAGAATATGGAACATGCAGAACTTTTTATGAATTTGGTTGATTCTGCAGGTTGCTATTTAAACTGCTCTACGAGATTTGCAGATGGATTTCGATATGGATTTGGCGCCGAGGTGGGAATCTCTACTTCCAAAATTCATGCAAGAGGCCCTGTAGGACTGGAAGGGTTGACTACTTATAAGTACAAATTATATGGTGACGGCCATATTGTTGAAGACTATGCCAACGGAACCAAACAGTTTCATTTTAAAGAATTAAAGTAGTTTATTCTGACCTTTATTACAGTCTTTGATAATTGATTAACTACTGAAAATCAAGTATAATTATATATTATGTTTTTGTTAAATTATTAATTGTATATACAGGAGATAAGAGAAAATGGCAATTTCGTACAATCACAGTGAAATCGAGCAGAAATGGCAGAAATACTGGCAGGAGAACGAGACTTTTAAAACAGATATTTGGGATTTCTCTAAGCCTAAATATTATGTTCTTGATATGTTCCCTTATCCTTCGGGTGTAGGCCTTCATGCAGGTCATCCGGAAGGCTATACCGCAACAGATATTATGTCTCGTATGAAGAGAATGCAGGGCTATAATGTCTTTCATCCTATGGGATATGATTCGTTTGGTCTTCCTGCAGAACAGTATGCTGTTAATACCGGTAATCATCCGGATGGATTTACGCAGGAGAATATTAAGACCTTTAGTAAACAGCTTAAGGAACTTGGTTTTGACTATGACTGGAGCAAAACACTTGCTACTTCCGATGCGAAATTTTATAAATGGACCCAGTGGATCTTCAAGAAATTATATGAAGATGGATATGCTAAATACATTGATATGCCTGTTAACTGGTGTGAGGAATTAGGTACAGTATTATCCAATGTCGAAGGAGTGGATGGTAAGTCCGAGCGTGGCGGTTACCCTGTTGTTCGTAAGAATATGAAGCAGTGGGTAATCGATCAGCCTGCATTTGCTGAGAAATTATTGGAAGGGCTTGAGGAAATTGATTGGCCGGAGTCTACTAAGGATATGCAGCGTCACTGGATTGGTAAATCTACCGGTGTTGAAGTTGAATTTGAAATCGTAGGCGGTGGAAAGTTTTCTATTTTCACAACCTGTATTGAGACAATTTACGGTATTACTTTTATGGTTCTTGCTCCTGACGGACAGTTAGTACAGGATTTAATGCCAAGAATTAAGAATCAGGAAGAAGTAAAAGCATACATTGCCGATACTCTTAAGAAGAACGATATGGATCGTACAGAACTTAATAAGGGTAAATCAGGATGCAGACTGGAAGGTGTTAAATGTATTAACCCGATTAATGGTAAAGAAGCTGAACTGTTTATTGGAGACTTTGTTCTTGCAAATTACGGTACCGGTGCGGTTATGGCTGTTCCTTCTCATGATCAGCGTGACTTTGAATATGCGGTTGAACACAATATTCCTATGATCCAGGTTATTGAGGGTCGTGACGTATCTGAATGTGCATTTGAGAAATATGATTACCTTGGTAAGGGCTGTAAACTTATTAATTCAGAAGAATTTACCGGAATGGTAGTAGAGGATGCTAAGGAAGCAATTACTCAGAAACTTGAGAAAATGGGTGTTGCAAAGCGTACCGTTAATTATCATTTCCGTGAATGGATTTTCGCACGTCAGCGTTATTGGGGTGAACCTGTTCCTGTTATTCATGGTGAAGATGGTCAGATTCATGTACTTGATGATTCTGAACTTCCTCTAGTTCTTCCCGAACTGGAAGATTATAAGGGCCGTAATGGTCAGGCACCTCTTGAGAATGCAGTAGAGTGGAAGCAGTATGATAAAAATGGGATCAAGGGAACTCTTGAGACTTCAACAATGCCCGGATCAGCCGGTTCATCCTGGTATTATTTAAGATATATCGATCCTGATAATAGTGAGGAATTTGCAAATCAGGAACTTCTGAAGCACTGGATGCCTGTAGACTTATATATTGGTGGACCGGAACATGCGGTTGGACATCTTATGTATAGCCGTATTTGGAACAGATTCTTATATGATAAGGGTCTTGCACCGACAAAAGAGCCTTTCAAGAAATTGGTTCACCAGGGTATGATTCTTGGTGAGAACGGCATTAAGATGGGTAAGAGATTCCCGCAGTATGTTGTGAATCCAAGTGATATTGTACGTGAATATGGTGCAGATACACTTCGTCTTTATGAGATGTTTATG
>JAZLHG010000448.1:0-11093 GCA_045616705.1 Lachnospiraceae bacterium
AAGAACAATATCAATTGCTACGTTCATTCCATTTCCTTCTTATCTCGTCAATCTGCTGACTGGATTTCTCACCAAACAGACACTCATTTACAAAATGTTCGCAGTTATTGTGAATCAGGCTATAGCCGCCTTCTCCCAATCGCGCTCTGGCTCGCATCACGGTATCATCAGGGCTAAAGCGCTTACGTTTCTCAAGGAAACTAAACTTCGCCACTTCCACAATATTACCCAGCGCAAATTCTTCCATGGGTGTTGCAAGAACAACGATATCCTCATCCTTACGACCCACAAGATCCACAGGGGGCAGACCAAACTGAATCACTTCATCTTCGCTTACAAAGATTCCGTAATGATATATGGAACCAATGCGAATACGAATGGCATCCCCATATTCACAACTACCGGGCCACCATTTCATGACAACTTCCCTTCAATATAGCTCACTACGTCACCTACGGTGACAAAGTCAGCCAGCCCCACATTCTCAAAACGAATATGGAAGGTCTCTTCCACCGCAATAACCACATAGAGCATACCAACAGAAGCCAATCCCAAATCCGTTGCCAGGTTGGATGCTTCCGTACAGCTCATAATCTCATCTCTCTTGCTCTCATCCGCAAAGAGAAGTACTTCTTTTAATTTCTCAAGAATTTCTGCTCTGTTCATTTGCATTTGTTATATCTCACAATCTTCATGCTGGGAGTTCTGGCGAAATCCGACTCCCTGATTTCAATACGGTTTACTCTCTGATATCCGGGAAGGGAACTATTCACCTTCTTAAGCTCCTCTATCATATACTCCTTCTGCTCCGCAGGCTCAATTCCCTTAAGTTCTGACAGTCTGGGAACAATCTCTAATGCTAAGAAATGACTGCCACTCTCGTCCACATCCTCAAACACCTGAGAATCCTGAACGAAATCCAACGCATTGAATTTACTCTCTACTTCTGCAGGAGATACATTCTCGCCGTTAGCCAGAACAATAATTTCCTTTTTACGACCAACAATATACAGGAAACCATCCTCATCAACTCTTACTAGGTCGCCGGTTTTGAACCATCCGTCTTCCATCCCTTCTTCCGGTTCCCCGATATATCCTTCCATAATATTGCTGCCCTTAAGCCACAATTCGCCCTCTTCGATTCTGTACTCCTGATTGGGATACATGATACCAACCGAATCCGGCTTCTTCACAGTCTCCGGATTACCGGATACCAGATTAGCAGTCTCGGTAAGGCCATATCCTGGGAACAGAGTCACGTTATACTTCTGGTATTCACTAAGAAGGTAAGGTGCAACCGCAGCCGCTCCACAGATAATATATTTCAGATCTTCGCCCAGCATATTTCTGCCAAACTGCTTGGATAATTTCAGTGCCATTTCCGCAAGTGCGGGCACCATAACCAGAATGGTGGGCTTAAATACTGCAATATCTCTGAACATGTCCTGATTGTTGCGACAGATATACATGGCACTTCCGGTATACAGAGAAGTAAGCAGATTTCGAACCAGGCCAAATACATGGGACAAAGGAAGTACCAGCAGATATCTCTGGCCAAATACGTGCTCATAACCGTAGCAGCCGTTTATCACGCCCTGAAGTACCGCACCGTTTGATAAGAGTGCGCCTTTGCTCTTGCCGGTAGTTCCGCCGGTGAACATGATTACACAGGGATCAGTACCTGCGCAGTCCTGAATGGGTGCAGCCACATCTCCCTGAACATCTGCGGGAATAAACTGCTTATCCGGAAGCATTTTCTTGGCAAATGCCACCTTCTCCTCCGCATCAGGCAGATACATAAGACTATCCATACCAAATTTCATCATGCAGCCGTATACAGACTGCTCGTCTAACTGAGGTGGCAGAACAACTGCGGTATGTCCGGCAGTTACAACTGCTAAGAATGCCTCAACAAACTGAACGGAGTTGGCCATGTAAATACCCACGCGCTTAGCGCACCCGGCAGAAACGCCTAAGATTCCTCTCAGAATACCTGCACGGTTCTCAAGCTGGGTATAGGTATAATTCACACCCTGATCTACAATGGCAATACTGTCCCCGTATTCTCTGATACAGTTTGTCCACATCTGAGATACAGAATCATATTCCTTAATTCTCGCAAAAGTCTCCGCCGAAGTATATCCGGCAAAAATCTCTCTTCCACAAGTCTTCATCGATGTCTCCTCTCTTCGCACATATTACGAAGTTTTTCTTCTCTATCATGAATTCGTTCGGTAATGGTCTGAATCTCTGCCATGGAAGCCCTCTTCCCGGGTTCGTTCACGTAGATGGGTTCACCAACCGCCATGGTCAGCCGCTCCCAAACAGACCTTCTCTTCTGCACATAAATAGGAATGATGGGGCAATCACTCTGCATAGCCATCAGCACCATGCCGGACTTAAAGGTTGCCACACTCTGTGCATCAGTAATTCTCCCCTCCGGGAAAATCGATACCACTTCTCCTGCCTTCAGAGATTCCACAATCTCTCTGAAAGAATCCATTCCAAAATTATCTCGATCAATGGCAATACAACGAACCATTCTGAAGAATCGTCCCTTTTTGCCTTCGAAGAATTCCTTGGTACATACAAAACGCTGACGTCTGTAATAGATACAGAACATCAGATAAATCGGATCAAAGAAACTGTTATGATTACCGATGAGCAACGCGCCACCCTTGATTCGTTTCTTCGCTGCCTGATTCTCATAGAGAATTCTGGTGCGAAAAGCAATGAGTCCCGGAATTGCCGCTGTAACCAGCACGAAATCATAGAACCAGTTTCTGCCTATTTTATTTCTCTTCTGCGATTCGCTCATTCAGGAGCCCTCCCAGTTCAATTACCCTCTGTCTGATGGCTTCTGTGGCCTTGTGAACAGCCTCCGCTGTATCCGATTCCTCGCCAATATAATCTGTAAGATGCATCGGCTTACCAATCATCACATGGGCATGTCCCGAGGCAAAATACTTACCATCCGTATACACCGGAATAATAGGGGTATCGGTGGATAATGCCAGGAATGCAGCCCCTTCTTTAAACGGCAAAGGCTTGTTTTCACCGGGCCTAGCCAATCTCCCCTCCGGAAAAATCAGCACCACGCCACCTTTTTTCAATATCGCCTCCGACTTGGCCATACAGCTCATTTCATGGGTATTGCGATTCACCTGAATTCCGCCAAGGCGATTTAAAAACCATCCAAGAAGTTTCTTCTCAAACAACACCTCTGCCATCTGGGTTCGAATAGTACGACTGAAGAATACAAACAGGAATGCAGCGTAATCGTATACAGCGGTGTGATTGGATACAATAATCCCACGCCCTTTTATTCTTCTGTTCTGAACCGACCGGTCTTCACAGTAGGTTATGGTTCTGAATATGATTCGCTGTACGGGCCACGCTGTAATCTTCGTGAACCAGTTCCAAAAGTTAATCCACATGGTCTAATATATTCTCTATATAAGAACTTAATCCTTTAATACTGTTTAAATTGCCATCTTCCGATGCCGGAAACGCAATCAGATAATCTTCCTTCAGCTTGGCAAGAATCGTGAAATAGTCAAGACTGGTTCCACCATAATCCAAGAAGAAGTCTCCGTCCGCTGACAGTTCTTCCGGATTCTGGTCAAGGGCTGTAGCAAACATCTTACGAACCAGCTGTGTAATTTCGCTCTCTTCTCCCTCAGCAGACTTCTTCATAGGAACCATTTCCTGAATCAGTCCCTTCTCGTAATCTCTCCTAAGACGAGTACGATTACACTTAATCTCATCTGTATACATTAGTGGATTGCGAGTAATCACCAGTCGATTAATCTGTCCAATCAGACTATGTCTCTTAAGGGCCTCTTCTACCTGTTCACGAAGTGTTTCATAGGATTCCTCCGTCAGAATTCTGCCCGGGCTTACAAGTAGAGTGGGCGTCACCTTATTATTTTCCTTGGGACCGATTAATGCGGTCTCAAGGGATAAATCTCTGCGAAGCAGTTCCTCGATGACATTGGGATTCAGATTCTCTCCGGACGGAGCAATGACCAGGTCATCCCGTCTGCCCCCAATCAGGTAGCGTCCGTTATGCTCTTCTGCCAGATCATGGGTATTGAACCACTCACCACCGTTTATGGTCTCATCTCCCACAACCATATATTTAGCCGTGGTCTTGCCCCTGACTAACAGCTCACCCTCCTCATTAATTCGGTATTCTACCGACTGAAGCGGCTTCCCTACGTAGCCACGGTTCAGAATTTTGCGTTTATTACTAAGTTCTACCGATGTAATACCGATTTCCGTTGCCCCATATCCGTTGGACAAATGGTAACCGATTGCATTGAAGAAGCTTAGCACCTCTGTAGAAATCTCACTGCCACCGGAGATTAAGAAGCAGATACTGTCGCCAAACAGATTCTCTCTTACTTCTTTAAATGCGGACCTGACAAACAAGTTGCCCAGAACAGGGACATCGCCGATTTGCTCTGCAATCTGAAGTCCCTTGTTAAACTTCTTCCAGGTGTCCTCTCCCCTGCCACGAATCGTCTTAATGGCTTGGGCATAAACAGTATTCCAGAACAGAGGAACCGCGAAGATATGGGTTACCTCATGTCTTCTGATGGTATTTAATACCGTATTGGAACTGAAATCATTTAAGTGTACAAAGGTTCTTGAGAAGAACGAAAACCACATATATACCGCAATCAAACCAAACACATGATAGAATGGCAAGAATGCCAATAATTTCAGTTGGTCGTGATAGTGCCTCTTCACTAACGGATTCTCACGAATCAGCTGAGCACTGTCATGAATCTGCCAGAAAAACGCCTCCCCGGTATAGGCACATACCTTGGGGAAATTGGTCGTTCCGGAAGACATGACCAAGATCTCCGTTCCAAAAGCATTTGCGGGAGTGTCTATAGCAGGCTGTTTCGAATCCATGTCTGACTCCAAAAGGGAATCCTTACGAAGTTCCGTAACAGGAATACAGGTAATGTCAGAAAATGTCTTCCCATCGGTGATTACTGCCACCCCATCCATATTCTTAAGAACCTGTGCTATAACCTCATCGCTGAGCCTGATGTTTAACAGAAGGGGTCTGAAGCCTGCTGCCAGAATTGCCCAAAATGTCACAATCCACCACATGTCGTTGTCCATATATAGACCAACAACCCTGTCGTGGCTCTGCTCTGCCAGCAATACTTTCAGTTGTGACGCTGTGGAGTGAACAAGCGAATATGCCTTCCCGTAAGAAGTGTATTCAATCTTATATCCGATACTTTTCTCATACATGATATTCTCACGTTCGGAGAACATCATTTCAAAAAGAGCTTCAAATGTATGATCCATATTCTGGAATCGGTTCAGCTTAGCATCTACAAATTCCGATATGGATCGATAGCCGCCCAATGAAGATTTATCCTGCATTGAAGTAAGCGCCCCTCTCATTTGCATACATAATTATTTTACCCCATTAAAGTGTAAAATTCAACAAAGCCTAGCGGGCATATTGATTGAAGAAACGCAACACTTCTACTTGCGTCTCTTCCAAAAGACGATTATGGGGCGTATCCCCTTCTATCTCGTATTTCTGAATCGTTAACTGCTTGTTCGCCACCCGGTCGTGAAGATATTTCGATACGCTAATTTCCTGAGGAATGACATTGTCATTTTCTGCTTCAATCAGAAGGATAGGAATCTCCGCCATCTCTACTCGATCGTGTGCCTTTTTAGCGCCTTCCATGCCGAACAATGTCAGATTCTTAAGATACATAAACGGATATCCCATGTACACGATAGGCCCTGCATATCTGGTTGCAAAAGCGGTCATGGTCTCTGCCTGAGAATCAAATGCTGCAACGGATGCAATGGCCTTAACGCGGGAATCTGTTGCCAACATCAGCGCAGAATAGGCTCCCGCGCTGTGTCCGTACAATAGGAAAGAATCCGCCAGTTCCGCCTCTTCCAGATAGTCCATGGCCGCAAGAATGTCTACTCTTCTCTGTCCCAGTCCTACCCCGTTTCTTCCGTCACTGCTTCCGCATCCCAGTCCATCCACAACCAGAACCTGAAATCCGTCTTCTGACATCAGCTCCGCTTCTTCGAACATCCGGCGTGCGGTAGCATGTATGCCATGGGCCATAATAATGGTACCCTTTTCATTATTTTCCCCAAAGAGGTATCCCATAATATGGTTCTTCCCTTCCGGGATATTGACCTGCCTGTATAAACCTTCATATTCCGTAGATACAGATTCTTCATAACGTGAAAAAACCACGCCAAACACGACCTCTGCGGCAATCATGTTCGTAAGAACAAGTACTGCCAGGACAATGCCTATAACGCGGTTTCTTCTCTTATGTTGATTCTGTTGATTGCTCTTCCTAACCATTAAAGGCTAGCAATTGCACCGATCAAAATGAGCAGAACCAATGCACAAATTGCGGTAAGTACAATACCAAGGATCAGACCAACCTTAGCAAGAATTCTTCCTACCTTAGCCTTACCTGCATCATATCCGGTTGCAGCATAGAAAGCCTTGAATTTGTTCAGTCCAACTGCAGAGAAAATAATACCTAAGAAACTAAAATAGAAAGTGCAGGAAAATGCCAATCCGATGATACCCCATACCAGGACAGGAGTTGCACTCATAGCCGGTGCAGATGCTGCACCATTCTCGTTATATCTCTCAGCAACAGGCTTCGCAACCGCTGCACCACAATTGGGGCAGTATGCTCTTCCTTCTTCAACTACCATTCCACAATTACTACAATTCATAATAGACCTCCCTATAATGCGTTATCTACCATTCGTGCCTCTTCATTCATCAGAAGCGCTGACCCTATTCTACCATATACAATTGATTGCGTCATCCTTTTCGTGATTTAAGCCAGAATCAGCTCTACCGGGCAATGGTCCGATCCTTCCACGTCGGTGAGAATCTTCGCATCCTGCAGCCTTCCTTCCAAGTCCTTCGATACCAGGAAATAGTCAATTCTCCATCCGGCATTCTTGGCTCTTGCCTGGAATCTGTATGACCACCAGGAATACACATTCTCAAGATCCGGGTAGAAGTAACGAAAACTATCAATAAATCCGGCCTCAAGAAGCGCCGTCATCTTACCACGCTCTTCATCGGTAAATCCTGCATTCTTATGGTTGGTCTTGGGATTCTTCAGGTCAATTTCCTTATGGGCCACATTTAAGTCACCGCAGACAATCACGCCCTTCTTCTCATTTAATTTCAGAAGATAGGCTCTGAAATCATCTTCCCACACCATACGGTAATCAAGTCGTAACAGTCCGTCCTTGGAATTGGGCGTGTAACAGGTTACGAAATAGAAATCCTCGTATTCCAGCGTAATCACTCTTCCCTCATGGTCGTGCTCCTCCATGCCGATACCATAGGTTACGGATATAGGCTCTTCCTTAGCAAAAATCGCCGTTCCGGAATATCCCTTTTTCTCCGCATAATTCCAATAGGTGTAATAGCCTTCCTTCCCTGTTTCAAACTGTCCTTCGGATAACTTAATCTCCTGCAGTGCCACGAAATCAGCATCCGCACTCTCGAAGAAGTCCCAGAAGCCCTTTTGCACCACTGCTCTTAAGCCATTTACATTCCAGGATATACATTTCTTCATATCGCCCTCCTACATCAGACCGCCAAGGAATACATTTGCATTAAACAAATAGGTCAGAAATCTGCTGTCATCAATACACGACATCATATTCTCGCCAAAAGAACTTCCCATGAACACCACTACCACCAGGAAGAATCCCCAGGTAATGGCCAATGCCAATGCACCTCCCGCAAGGGTTCCAAGGAGCTTATTCAGGCCCTTTATAACCGGCAACTTCGCCAGCAAATCCGCTGTACGAATTGCTATCATCTGCAGAATCCACAACAGGATAAACACACCCACAAAGGCAGCTGCCTTTAAGGCCAGTCTGGCCAAATATCCGGATATATAGTCTTCGAAAGCAGATACCATATACTGCTTATAAGTATCCGCTGTATTATTCTTAATCAGCGCCGTTGATAACACTTCCGGCAGACCGTAAGACTGAATGGCCTGCTCCTGATCTTCTCGTATGGTCGTATCAAACTGCCTGTTATTCTCCTCAAAGATGCCACCAATCTTCCCCTTCACAGAGTCGTAGGCTCCGGTGTTAGAAATCAGAAAACTACTGACGTACGGAGTTATGATCGTAACCGCAAAGGCAATCACAATAATACTGACCAAAGATATGGCGATTCTTAAAAAACCCCTTCGATATCCAATTACCAGGCATACCAGAAATAGGAACAGCACGCCCATTAACAAATAATTTACTCCCATTATTTCAGCTGAATCTCCTCCATCTCAGTTCCCGTTATCAACAGATACTTGGACTCTGTTCCGGTGGGAATCATGGTTATTATGGATCTGTGGAACGATCCATGGAACTTCTCAACACCCTGGGTGTTGAAAATAATACACTCATCAGAATTATAAACCGCAATGGAATTCTTATTAAATACCACATCTCTGAAATCCAAGCTGAATCTGTGAGTTACCACCAAATCCCCCTTGGTATCGTAAACATCCATACGATAAGTCTCTGCACCGGTCTCATCAAGATATACCAGCGCCACATAGTCCTTGCCGTAGAATACACTGCGAACCTCTTCGCTAATCGGAATCAACGCTTTGGATTCCGGCTTCTGAGAGCCTTCAAAAATAACAAGTTTATTATCTCCCAGCGCAAAACTGGTCTTCTCATTCATAAATCCGATTTCGGATACTACCGTTTCTGCATAATCATAGCCACTCACCAGATTATCGATGGCATTCTGGCCTACCGAACCGAAATTGTAAAATACAACGGAAGATGATAACACGCCGGTATCAATTCGCAAGAAAGAAACACCAAGAATAATACCATCCTGAGAAATGGATACCTTAACCGGATATCCACTCTTGGCCATCGTAGTTCTGTCATTGGCCACCAGGTCACCATGCTTATTAAACAGTTTGATCCAAGTTACCTCATTCTCCTCAAGAACAGTTGCCACATTACCGGTTCCGGACACACAAAAGGTCTGAACAGGAAGGGTTGTATCGATTTCACCTTCAAGACCCTGGCTATTAAATACATAAATCTTGGTACCCTTATAATCTCCGATTGCTGCATAGTCCCCACAAACATCAATCATGGGATTCTGCATTTCGTAGGTCTGATTCCAGCACATACCCTCCTGCATATTAAATACAGAAGCACCATCCTTACTGAACCTTAATACACTGCCGTTTAAATTAAGAAACTTCGCGGTAAGGGCCTCATCATAGTCGATTCTCTTAACCGTCTCATAATCCGAATAGTCACGGTTGGACCGAACCAACTGGATTACAATGGCAGCAACTGCCACAACACCTAATCCAACGAGAATACGAACCACAATCTGCATCCGATGTCTAAGAAGCTTCTTCTTATAATCCTCATCTTTGGGCTTATCAGATTTCTTATCTAACTTCTTGCCTGCACTCTTCTCAGAACCCCGATCCACCTTCTTATCTTCGTTCTTGTCAGCATTCTTGGGCGGTTGTTTCTCGTAATTTGTCCCATACCTTTTCTTAAAAAAGTCAATTATTTGTGCCATACTCCACTCACTTTTACCGTAAACAGACAGCCACCGGAGGATTACTGCATCCGGTGGCTGTCAGTATCTAAGTCACAGTCTATTATAACGCAATTACAAACTTGATATCAATACAACAATATCCCCGCTGATGGTATAGCTGCCATATCCACAGGGAACCACAAGAGAATCTCCTGTAGTCAGTTTGTGTCCGTCAATTTCTCCGGACCCCTCCACAACGGATACAATCTGAAAAGGATCCGTCATTTCAAAGGTCTCCTGAGACTTAATCTCAGCTTTTCTGAGCTTATAATATTTTGATTCAAAGCCTTCCTTGGGGAAAGACTTAAAATGGTTGGCTTCCGTGTCGTCCGGAACTCTCATTACATCCAGAGATTCCTTCAGATGAAGCTGTCGAAGCTTCCCATTAAACAATCTGTCGTAATCATAGAATCGATATGTAATATCGGAACTCTGCTGAACCTCCATCAGGGTTGTTCCTCCGAGAATCGCGTGTACTGTTCCCGGATTCAGTTGTATAAACTCACCCTTCTGAATGGGTGTCTCTTTTAGGAAATCCTTCCACTTGCCTTCCTGAATCATACGCTCAGCATCTTCTCTGGACTGGGCATTATGTCCTAACATGATTGTACCTGTAGGGCCCGCTTCCATTACATACCAGCATTCTGCCTTGCCTGTTGATCCATCACCATGGGTTCTGGCATATTCATCATCAGGATGAACCTGAACACTCAGCTTCTCCTTGGTGACTAACAGCTTCACCAATAGCGGAAATCCATCTCCGGGAAGATTACCAAACAGTTCCCTGTGGGTATTCCATAATTCTGACAGTTTCATTCCGCGGTATGTTCCCTCCGCGATGGTACAATCCCCATGAGGATGTCCGGAAACTGTCCAATACTCTTTTCCCCAGACCATTTCCTTCACGTCCGGTTCCAAGACCAATAATTCCTTAACCATATCAAATCCTATTTATTACAAAATTCCTTAACCTTATTATAGATGCCTTCTGCATCAAGGCCGTACTTGTGAACCAGAGCTCCTGCAGAACCGGACTCACCAAATACGTCATACATACCGATCTTGCATACCGGAGTAGGCATGTTCTCACTGAGAACATCACAAACTGCACTGCCCAGACCGCCAATAACGGAATGCTCTTCTGCTGTAACAACCTTACCGGTCTTCTTAGCACTCTTAAGGATTAACTCCTCATCAAGGGGCTTGATGGTATGGATATTGATTACTTCTGCATCAATGCCATCCTTCTCAAGCATCTTAGCTGCTTCCATAGATTCAGGAACAGTAAGACCTGTTGCTACAATGGTAACATCCTTACCTTCGCGAAGAACAACACCCTTGCCCATTTCGAACTTGTAGGTTGCTTCATCGTTAAATACAGGAACTGCAGCTCTGCCGAATCTTAAATAAACAGGGCCAACATATTCATAAGCTGCCTTAACAGCTGCTC
>JAZLHG010000449.1:0-2709 GCA_045616705.1 Lachnospiraceae bacterium
CTACATCTTCCTCCTTCAGTATTCAAATGCCTTATTCTACTGTAACGCTCTTAGCCAAATTACGAGGCTTATCTACGTCAAGTCCTTTACCGACACTCAGATAGTAACCAAATAACTGTAAAGGAATAATTGCCAGAACACCAATAAAATGTTCATCTGCCTTTGGAACATATACAGCAAAGTTAACACTATCTTCTACATCATACTTACCATACGTGGTAAGTCCCATAAGATATGCTCCTCTACTCTTACATTCCATCATATTACTTAAGGTCTTTTCATACAAATCTGTCTGTGTAAGAGAGCCAATCACCAGTGTCCCTTCCTCAATAAGAGAAATCGTACCATGCTTCAATTCTCCAGCTGCGTATGCCTCAGAATGAATATAACTAATCTCTTTCATTTTAAGAGAGCCTTCCAGGCAAACCGCATAATCAATACCTCTGCCAATAAAGAAGATATCATGTGCATTACAATACTTGGAGGCAAACCACTGGATTCTCTCTGTATCTTCAAGTGTAGATGTAATCTTATCAGGCAGTGCCAGAAGTTCTTCCAGATAATAATCCGTCTTATGTTCTTCACATCGAATCTGGCCAAATGCAACACCGAGAAGATACATACAAATCAACTGACAAGTGTATGCCTTAGTTGTTGCAACAGATATTTCCGGACCGGCCAACGTATACATACAATAATCTGCTTCTCTTGCAATTGTACTACCAACTACATTTACAATAGCAAGGGTCTTAACGCCTTTCTCCTTCGCCATACGAAGCGCTGCTATCGTATCTGCAGTCTCACCGGACTGTGAAATTACAATTAACAAAGCATTACGATCCAGCGTATTCTTACGATATCTAAACTCCGATGCCAATTCAACACGGACAGGGATATCAGCAATTTCTTCCAGTACATATTGAGCCTGAACACCTACATGCCATGCACTGCCACACGCTGCCACATAAATCGATGAGAAATTCTTAATGTCATCTTCTGTAAGCTTAGTCTCTGATAAATCAATTACAGGACGACCATTCTCTGTCTTAACATATTTATTTAAGGTATCTCCGGTTGCTTTAGGCTGTTCATGAATCTCCTTCATCATGAAATGCTCAAAGCCACCCTTTTCAGCCGCTTCCGCATCCCAGTCAATAATTGTAGGCTCTTTTTTAACCTTATCGCCATCCAAATTATAGAATATGGCTTCCCCTGCAGATAACTCAGCCATTTCACGATTTCCAATATAATATACCTGACGGGTATGATTTAGAATAGCCGGTACATCCGATGCAAGGAATGTTTCATTCTCATTCTGACCAATAATCATGGGCGAATCTTTTCTTGCAACATAAATCTTACCGGGACAGTCCTTAAACATTACCGCAAGTGCATAAGAACCTCTTACACGTACAATGGTCTTGGCAAGTGCATCAATAGGACCAACTTTATATTTCTTGTAATAATAATCCACCAGTTTAATTAATACTTCGGTATCTGTCTCCGAATAAAAGGCATAGCCGTCACGTTCCATTTTAGCCTTCAATTCCTGGTAGTTCTCAATAATACCATTATGAACACCAACAACATGAGACTCTACTTTACCGGATCCTGATCCGGTGCAGTTACCGGACACATGAGGATGTGCGTTCTCTCGAGAAGGAATACCATGTGTTGCCCATCTGGTATGCCCAATACCACATGTTCCGACAATCGCTTTGCCGTCGTCAGTCTTCTCCTGTAAATTCTTAAGACGTCCAAGAGTCTTCACTACTTCTGCAGGCTTTTCACCATCTCTGACAGCAATACCTGCAGAGTCATATCCTCTATACTCCAGCTTACTCAAACCTTCTAGCAAAATAGGAGCCGCCTGTTTATCACCAACATAACCTACTATTCCACACATAAAATAATCACCTGTTAATTTTGTATTTGAATCAAATCAAAAAATACATACATTTCTTATAATTTCTTAATTCTCTCAATTGCTTCAACGGTAGCATCAAAATTACCGAAAGCCGTCAATCGGAAATAACCTTCACCGCTGGGACCGAATCCTGAACCGGGTGTACCAACAATGCTGGCGTTCTCAAGCAAATGATCAAAGAACTGCCAACTGGTCATCTGATCCGGTGTCTTAAGCCAAATGTAAGGTGCATTTACACCACCATGTACTTCATAACCTGCAGACTTAAGACCTTCATAAATATAAGTAGCATTCTTCATATAATAGCTAACAAGTTCAGCAACTTCCTTCTGACCCTGTTCTGAATAAACAGCTTCACCTGCTCTCTGAACAATATACGGAGCGCCATTATACTTGGTACCATGTCTTCTGGCCCAAAGAGAATGAAGAGCCACACCTTCAACCTTTAAATCTTTGGGAACAACCGTGAAGCCAAGTCTTACACCGGTAAAGCCGGCATTCTTGGAAAATGATCTAAGCTCAATTGCACAGGTTCTTGCATTCTCACATTCATAAATGGAATGTGGAACCGATTCATCATGAATATATGCTTCATAAGCCGCATCATAGATGATAACAGAATCATGCTCATTGGCAAAATCCACCCATTTCTGAAGTTCCGGTTTCGTAATGGTCTCACCTGTAGGGTTATTCGGGAAACACAAATAAATAATATCCGGAACCTCCTTAGGAAGCTCTGGTGCAAAATTATTATCTGCTGTACATGGCATATAAATCACATC
>JAZLHG010000450.1:0-2192 GCA_045616705.1 Lachnospiraceae bacterium
AGCAAGGAAGAATGTTACATATTCTTTGAGGATATATGTACCATTAATGAGTTGTTGTCTCTTTCCCAGCGCTTTGAAGTTGCAAGTATGCTTAGAGAGAAGAAGACTTATTTGGATATTGCGGAGAAGACCGGTGCTTCAACAGCAACCATCAGTCGTGTGAATCGTTCTCTGAATTACGGGAATGATGGTTATGATATGGTCCTGAATCGAATGAAAACGGAAGAGTAAGAATGAGTAATAATCAAGTAATTGAAATGCTGAATGATAAGCAAAGAGAAGCGGCTCTGTGTATTGATGGGCCGCTTTTAATTTTAGCGGGAGCAGGATCCGGTAAGACCAGAGTCCTTACCAATCGTACCGCTTATATGGTTGATCAGTGCGGAATACAGCCTTGGAATATCCTGGCCATTACCTTTACCAATAAGGCGGCCGGTGAGATGCGTGAGCGAATCGATCAGATGGTTGGCGACTATTCTGAGAGTATCTGGGTTAGTACTTTCCATAGTACCTGCGTGCGGATTCTTCGCAGATTTGCCGATAAGATTGGCTATGATACCAATTTTGTAATCTATGATACAGATGATTCCAAGACGGTAATGAAGGAAGTATGTAAGCGCCTGCAGATTGATACCAAGCAGTATTCTGAGCGTGCCCTTCTTGGCGCGATTTCTAAGGCCAAGGATTCACTTTTAGGGCCTAGGGAATATCTTGCAGAGGAACCCTGGGATTACGGCAGACAGCAGGTCAGCAAGGTCTATGCAGAGTATACCAAGGTGTTACAGAAGAACAACGCCATGGACTTCGATGATTTGATTTTCCGAACGGTGGAACTGTTTAAGGCATGGCCTTCTGTTTTGGAATATTATCAGGATAAGTTCCGCTATATTATGGTGGATGAGTATCAGGATACCAATACGGCCCAGTTTGAACTGATTCGGTTGCTGGCATCCAAGTACAGAAATATATGTGTGGTTGGTGATGATGACCAGTCTATTTATAAATTCAGAGGAGCCAACATCCGAAATATTCTGGATTTCGAGAAGGTGTATCCGGATGCCAAGGTGATTAAATTGGAGCAGAATTACCGTTCCACCCAGATGATTCTGGATGCAGCGAACTCCGTAATCCGTAAGAATGCTGCCCGCAAAGATAAAGCACTTTGGACTGACAAGGGTGAAGGTGATAAGATTCATTTCCGTCAGTTTGATTCCGCATATGAGGAAGCAGAATATATTGCAGATGATATTGGTCGTAAGCATCGTAATCAGGGACTTTCTTACAGTGACTGTGCAGTGTTATATAGGACCAATGCTCAGGCTCGAATTCTTGAAGAGAAGTTTGTGTTGTCCGGAATTCCTTACGATGTGGTTGGTGGCGTGAACTTCTATGGCAGACGAGAGATTAAGGATATCCTGGCATACCTGAAGACCATCGATAATGCCCGAGACGATCTTGCGGTAAGACGAATCATTAATGTGCCCAAGCGTGGTATTGGTGCTACGACGCTTACCAGGGTTCAGGAATTTGCGTTAAGCCATGACATCACGTTCTATGATGCGCTGCTTGCATCAGAGCAGATTCCCGGCGTTGCCAAGGCTGCCGCCAAAATAAGACCGTTCCTTGATATGATTGAGAATTTCCGTCGTAAGGCGGAGTACTTCACTCTGGAAGAATTGATCTGTGATGTTATCAGAACCACAGATTATATTGCCAACATGGATGCACAGGACGAGATTGAGGCAGAGACCAGAGCCGAGAATATTGATGAACTTGTGAACAAGGTTATTGCCTACGAAGAAGAGCATGAGAATGCTACATTGTCTCAGTTCTTAGAAGAAGTAGCACTGGTTGCCGATATCGATCAGGTTAACGGAGATGCGGAACATGTGTTGTTAATGACACTTCACAGTGCCAAGGGTCTTGAGTTCGGACATGTATATTTAGCCGGAATGGAAGACGGTCTGTTCCCCAGTTACATGAATATTATGGGAGATGATCCTTCTGAACTGGAAGAAGAACGCAGACTGTGTTACGTGGGAATTACCAGAGCCAAGGAAGATTTAACACTAACCTGTGCCAAGGCCAGAATGATTCGCGGTGAGACCCAGTATAACGCAGTATCCAGATTTGTTAAGGAAATTGATCAGGACTTAATTGAAGGAAGAGTGCCTGCAGTGAGAGTTCGTGAT
>JAZLHG010000451.1:0-2288 GCA_045616705.1 Lachnospiraceae bacterium
CATGCAGCAAATCCTGATGCTGTATAAGGAACGAAGAAAATAACAATGACTAAAGCCGCAATCAGGCTTAATACATTCTTATCGTCATGGAATCTCTTGGAATAGAACTGAGGAATTGTAATAGCATCAATATGACTGGAATACTTACGAATTCTCTTCGCTACAAATAACCAGTTCAGGTAGGTTCCTACGCCAAGTCCCAATGCTGTCCAGAACGGCTCACAGATACCGGATAAATACGCTAATCCGGGAAGACCCATTAAGAGCCATGAGGACATATCCGATGCTTCAGCTGACATTGCTGTTACAAGGGGACCCATCTTACGTCCACCAAGGTAGAAGTCCTTAGAGTCTTCATTGCCCTTACTGAAAATAAAGCCAATTGCCAGCATCACAAGCAGATAGATACAAATTGCTGCCAGAATACAGAAGTTAATTGTGTTAATCACTGTCTTTCCCTCTCTTTGTCTTTTCTTAATATTTCTCCTCGTGCTTTAGCATGCTAAAACAGTATTAGTTTAAAGGATTCCTTCGCAAAAATCAATTGTTTTCCGTAACCTATTGCTTTTTTGGTCCAATTTGTTAGTATTAATTGAACCAAATTGAAAATGAGCATTTACAATCAGAGGATAGATTATGTGGATTGCAGATCAGTGGAGAGATTATGAGGTTATCGATACCTCAAATGGTGAGAAATTAGAGAGATGGGGGAAATACCATCTATTAAGACCGGACCCTCAGGTTATTTGGGATACACCCAAACGTGCGCCTCAGTGGAAGAAGTTAAACGGTCACTACCATAGAAGTAGCAAAGGCGGCGGAGAATGGGAATTCTTCGATCTTCCTGAGCAATGGAGTATACAGTACAAGAATTTGACTTTTCAGCTGAAACCATTCTCCTTTAAGCATACCGGTTTATTCCCGGAGCAAGCGGTGAACTGGGATTGGTTTTCTTCTATTATAAGAGATGCCAAGGCGAAGAACCCCGACCGCGAGATTAAGGTCCTTAATTTATTTGCCTATACCGGTGGCGCGACACTTGCAGCTGCCGCAGCCGGAGCCAATGTAACCCATGTAGATGCATCAAAGGGAATGGTTGCCTGGGCCAAAGAAAACGCCAGGAGTTCAGGGCTTGAGGATGCCCCTATTCGCTGGCTGGTTGATGATTGTGTGAAATTTGTGGAACGTGAGATTCGCAGAGGGAACCATTATGATGGTATCATCATGGATCCTCCTTCTTATGGTCGAGGACCCAAGGGCGAGATTTGGAAGATTGAAGAATCTGTATATCCCTTTATCGAACTGTGTACCCAGATTCTTACAGATCGTCCTTTATTTGTACTGGTGAACTCCTATACCACCGGTCTTCAGCCTGCAGTTCTTTCTTATATGATGAACACTGCAATTGTCAGTCGATTCGGTGGTTCTGTGGAAGCCGGTGAAATCGGTTTGCCGGTATCCTCAAACGGACTGGTCCTCCCCTGTGGCGCAAGCGGAAGATATTCGTCTTAATACTGCACAGGGAAGCTACCCGTGTGAAACATCTTCCTCTTCCTAAGGAAATGCTGTGGATTACTTCATCAGCAAATCAATATTCCGGAAGATTAACAGCAAATTCTTAAGAAGCCACTGGAGAATAAACAGCCCACTCATAATAATAATTGCAACTTCAAGCCGTTTGTTATACAAGCGGCTTCTTTTTATAAGTAGATTCTCCTTCTCCTGAAGAATATCTGTCTGACACTTATCTGTCTGAAATGCTTTCTTACTTCGTCGAAGCCTGTTAAGTGCCGTTATCTTATAAATGCATCCCACCATAAAGGCTGCATAGATTCCGCCAAATCCTAACAGTCCTATATTCTTCCCAAGGCTTCTTAATGGATGTCCGCTTACCAGTTCAAATACTGCCCTGGTCATTCCACAGCCCGGGCAATACAGTCCTGTCACTCTGTGAAAATAGCACAGCTCAATTCCATGGATAAAATCCAGAAATCCAAAATGAATGAAAAGGCCTGCGACAATGCACAGGCCTATTCCAATCCATCCTAATATAAATAAGATACGTTCGCTCTTCTTCATCCTATAAGATCTCATCAAGAATATTATCGTATAAATCCAGACCGGGATCTATATCTTCTATTACATCTTCCATCACACCATTGACACCTGAACCTGCTGCAGATACGGTAGGCGCCAGTAGCAACGCAATGCCACCCAGTACAATACCGGTGATTGCCATTCCCTTACCTTCTCTTCCCTGTACCAGCGTAAGAATACCAAACACCAAT
>JAZLHG010000452.1:0-1305 GCA_045616705.1 Lachnospiraceae bacterium
ATCAGCTGTTGTATCGTAATGCAATTCTGCAGGAACGCCTTGGTCAGGCCGGTTGTGGCGTTTGCTATAAATTAAATAAAGGCTATTCGGAACCTTGTCCGGATTGCCCGATTCGTAGTATGGGGGATAAGGAATCTTCTATGGATTGTGAGATTTATTCCACATCCCTTCGCACGGCGTTACCTAGCCGTGTAACCAAGATTCTTCTCAGAAACGGTAAGTATATTTATATTGTTGCATCCGTTAAGGATAATGTGGATGAACAGGTTGAAGCCCTGAATGAGAGTGATACCAGAATTCGGGAAGCAATGTACCACATGAACGATTTGGTGTGGGACGTAGATATCATGCAGAATACGGTTGTTCGTATGAAAGAGAACAATATGTACTCTGTAATGGATATGAGAATCGAGAATTATCGCAGACTCAGAGAGTTCTACATGGGTAACGTAGTGCATCCTCATGATATCAATGCTTTCAGTGAGGCTGTGGATCCTAAATATCTGAAACAGGCTTTTCGTGTTCGCACGAAGAATATCTGTCGCGAGGTAAGACTTAAGGATATGAGCGGTGATTATAAATGGTATGCCCTTTATACATCCCTTCTCTATGACAATTATGATACGCCGGAACGTGAGATGCGCGTGGTTATTGTGGGCCAGCGTATTCATGAATATAAGATTCAGAGTGTTAGCGAAATCGAGACGAAGATTAAGTATGAGGTCATGAAGCAGAAGAGTGAAGTGATGCAGGAAATGTCACTGAACTTTGAGCGTCATGAGAATGTTAACGAGATGATTGGCATTCTGGTATATGAGTACTATGTGGAGAGTGATTCTTATTATCTCTGTTCTACCTTTGATGAAATCTTTAATGTTGACAGAGATCACCTTCGTGGAGAGTGGGGACTGTTTGAATCATTAAGGTGTCATCCGGATGATGCGAAGAAGTTTGAGCAGTTCATTGAGAATATCAAGACGACATGGCAGACCCAGAAGATTACGGTACGATTATATAATCGTTATGATACACCGATTTGGTATTCCATTTATGTTCAGCCTCTAAGAGGCCTCAATAATAAACCGGTTCGTTATCTTGGAACGTTCCAGAATGTGAATACCGAAATGGAAATCAAGGCTGAAATGGAATACCGCGCAGATTTCGATTCCATGACCGGCCTATATAACGCTGAAGCATTCTATCGTAAAGCTTATGAAATTATCCATTTGAATGAAGAAATCAACTATGCGATGCTGTCTATCGATGGAGAGCGATTCAGAATTATGAATCATAAGTTCGGAATTG
>JAZLHG010000453.1:0-1780 GCA_045616705.1 Lachnospiraceae bacterium
ATTGTCAGCGAGGACGCACTTTTAAGAAGATTAATTCACGTCAGTGAAGATATAGAGAATTCCTGCTACGGAAGAAAAGATTCCGTATCACATATTCTGGACTACACAGAGCGTCAGGTATTTGATGTGGTTCAGCGTAGAAATGTTGATGATTTCACACCGATTAGCGAAGTTGTGATGAATGCCCTTGAGAAGATTAATATCGCTTCGCAAAATAAGGGTAGCGTAACCGGTATTGCTACGGGATTTACGGATTTGGATTACAGAACTGCCGGATTCCAGCCATCAGATCTGATTCTGATTGCGGCAAGACCTTCCATGGGTAAGACAGCATTCGTATTAAATGTTGCAGAACATATCTGCTTCAGGGATAATCGTGCGGCTGTTGTGTTCAGTCTGGAGATGTCTAAGGAGCAGTTAGTAAACCGTCTGCTGTCTCTGGAGGCCAAGGTTGATGCGCAGGCCATTCGTACCGGTAACATGACGGAGCGTGAGTGGGACGGTATTGTGGAAGGTGCCGGTATTATTGGTAAGTCCAAGTTGATTATCGATGATACACCGGGTATTTCCATTGGTGAACTGCGTTCCAAGTGTCGTAAATATAAAATGGATCATGACATTCAGATTATCATCATTGACTACCTGCAGTTGATGGTAGGCGATGGCAGAAGCGATTCCAGACAGCAGGAGATTTCAGAGATTTCCAGATCTCTGAAAGCACTTGCAAGAGATTTGAACGTACCGGTAGTGGCACTATCCCAGTTATCTCGTGCGGTTGAGAAGAGAGACGATCATCGTCCTATGCTGTCAGACCTTCGTGAATCCGGAGCGATTGAGCAGGATGCGGACGTTGTAATGTTCCTCTATAGAGATGATTATTATAACAAGGATACAGAGAAGAAGAATATCGCAGAAGTGATTATTGCTAAACAGCGTAACGGCCCTATTGGTACCGTAGAGCTGGTATGGTTCCCCGAATACACCAAGTTTGGTAATAAGGCGAAGAATCAGTAAGTAGGGCAGAACTGCCCATAGATAAAAGCAAAAGATGCAAATACAAATAAAAAACAAGCACCCATATGGGTGCTTGTCTTCGTTTCGTCTTAATTATTCAGCTGAGATAGCACCTACAGGGCAAGCGCCTTCGCAGGAACCACAGCTTAAGCAAGAATCTGCATCGATAACGTACTTGCTATCTCCTTCAGAAATAGCGCTTACGGGACACTGATCTGCGCAAGATCCACACTTAAGACATTCATCACCAATTACGTATGCCATAATATTATCCTCCTTATAAAATGTGTATTACACTTATTTTATTCTAGCTTATAAATGGTAAATATACAAGAAAAACTTGCGTATATATGGGAAAAGTGATAGTGTAAAGATTGCATACAATGTATTTAATGATTAGGAGGAATAGATAGATGGCTAATTTTACAAAAGACATGACAATTGGTGAGATGTTAAGAACTGCACCCGAGGTAGCACCCATTCTTATGGAAGCAGGTATGCATTGCCTTGGCTGTCCCAGCGCACAGGGTGAGAGCCTTGAGGAAGCTGCAATGGTACACGGCATTGATGTTGATGCTCTGATGCAGGCAATTAACGAGAGATTATAATCTCAGAATGAATCATAAAGGCCGCTTCATTAGAAGCGGCCTCAGACTGTAGACAAAGCAGCTCTGGGAAACAATCGTTTCCCAGAGCTATTTTTCTATCAGTTGATGATTTTTATTGATTTTTTGAGTGAATTAGTTGAAACCACACCCCTTTATAC
>JAZLHG010000454.1:0-2435 GCA_045616705.1 Lachnospiraceae bacterium
AGCAGAGGTTACCGGATATGCACTGAATCCTCCTACAGAACCCAACTTGTTTAAAATTGCAAAAATGAGTGAGTTTGTGCGCTCTATAGAGGGTGATGTGAGAGATTTAAGTCATATGATGGAGGTTTTCAAGGATACGCAGCCGGAAATTGTCATTCATATGGCGGCACAGCCCTTGGTTCGTGAGTCCTATGTGAATCCGGTGATGACCTATGAGACCAACGTAATGGGAACGGTCAATGTGCTGGAGTGTGTTCGTAGAACAGAATCGGTGAAGTCTGTTGTCAATGTGACTACCGATAAGGTATACCGTAACAATGAGTGGGACCGTGGTTATGTGGAGACCGATTTTCTGGACGGATACGATCCTTATTCCAACTCCAAGTCCTGTTCAGAGCTGGTTACACATAGCTATATCCAGTCTTTCTTGCAGGATATGGGTATTTCGGTATCTACCTGCAGAGCCGGTAACGTTTTAGGTGGCGGTGATTTCGCCAAGGACAGAATTATCCCGGATTGTGTAAGGGCAGCATTTGCATCGGAGCCGGTAGTAATTCGTAATCCCTATTCTACCAGACCTTACCAGCATGTTTTGGAGCCGCTATTTGCGTATCTGTTAATTGCCATGAAGCAGTATCAGAATAAAGAACTGGCTGACTGCTATAATGTGGGACCGGATGATATTAGTAATGTGACAACCGGAGATCTGGTAAGTAAATTCTGCGAAGCCTGGGGCCAGGGTGCAACTTGCAAGATTCAGCCTGACGGCGGACCTCATGAGGCAGGATTCCTGAAACTGGACTGTACCAAACTGAAGAAGACGTTTGCGTGGAGTCCGGTATGGGATATTAATGATACCATGGAAAAAATTGTAGAGTTTGAAAAACTTAGACAAGAACTGACAGTAAGTCAGGCTGATTCGGATACAGTTGTTAAGAAAATCAGAGAATGCATGAATCAGCAGATTCTTCTATATATGGATATGCAGAAAATTGGTTAACATAATTTCGAGGAGCGCGAACAATGTTTGAAAACATGAATGAGAAACAGGCAAGAGAAGCCATTCTACAAGAGGTTGCGGAATACTGTGACAGATTTCACAATGTGAGCAAAGAGTTTGAACCGGGAGACAGAATCTCCTATGCTTCAAGAGTCTATGATCATGAAGAAATGGTGAATCTTGTAGATGCATCATTAGAGTTCTGGCTAACCAGTGGCAGATATACGGATGAATTTGAAAAGGGCCTGTGTGAATATCTTGGTGTGAAATACGCATCTTTAGTGAACTCCGGATCTTCTGCAAACCTGATTGCCTTTATGGCACTGACATCCCCACTTCTTGGAGAGCGAGCAGTTAAGAGAGGCGATGAGGTGATTACCGTTGCAGCAGGATTCCCTACAACCGTAACACCGATGATTCAGTATGGTGCAGTGCCGGTATTTGTAGATGTAACTGTTGGCCAGTACAATATCGATGTTACGAAACTGGAAGAAGCTTATTCAGAGAAGACGAAAGCGGTAATGCTTGCACACACCCTTGGCAATCCCTTCGATCTTAAGTCCGTTAAAGCATTTTGTGATGCCCATGATTTATGGTTGGTTGAAGACAACTGTGATGCGTTGGGTAGTAAGTATATTCTGGATGGAGAAGAGAAGTTTACAGGCACCATTGGTGATATCGGTACTTCCAGTTTCTATCCACCCCATCATATGACCATGGGAGAAGGCGGTGCGGTATATACCAACAATGCACTTCTGAATAAGATTGTTCGTTCCATGAGAGACTGGGGAAGAGACTGTGTATGCCCCTCCGGAAGAGATAATCTCTGTGGACATCGATTTGATAAGCAGTACGGTGAACTGCCCCTTGGATATGATCATAAATATGTTTATTCGCATTTTGGATATAATTTGAAGGCAACTGATCTCCAGGCGGCTGTAGGAGTGGCGCAGCTTAAGAAGTTCCCTTCCTTTGTAGAGAAGAGAAGAGAGAACTTCGATTATCTTACCGCAGGACTCAAAAGGGCAGAGGACAAGTTGATTCTTCCTACTCCTGCAGAGAATTCAATTCCCAGCTGGTTCGGCTATATGATGACCTGTAAGGCAGGTATTAGTCGAAATGAGCTTGTACAACATTTAGAAGCGAATAATATTCAGACCAGAATGCTGTTCTCCGGCAATTTGACCAAGCATCCTTGCTTTGATGAGATGAGAGCAACCGGAGAAGGTTATCGTGTAGTTGGAAGTTTACATAACACAGATGAAATTATGAATCAATCATTCTGGATTGGTGTGTATCCCGGTATGACCAGGGAAAAACTGGACTTTATGATTGAGAAAATTTTAGAATTCGTTATGTAAACCAGCGCAAATAATAATATAAAGTATTTCGGCAATATGGTTAACATAAAATTATTATGTCAACTTCGAATGCG
>JAZLHG010000455.1:0-1651 GCA_045616705.1 Lachnospiraceae bacterium
GTAGTGACGACATATTATACCTTCATCGTTATTAGCGCCGGAAGAGAACAGCAGCGTAAGAAGGATGCGGAGAGTGCCAATCTGGCCAAGAGCCAGTTCCTTGCTACCATGTCTCATGAAATCAGAACACCCATTAATGCGGTGCTTGGTATGAATGAGATGATTATGCGTGATTCTACGGAGGATGCGATTCGTGGATATGCTGCAGATGTGGCATCCGCCGGTAAATCGCTGTTATCGCTGGTGAATGATATTCTGGATTTCTCCAAGATTGAATCCGGTAAAATGGATATTATTTGTGTACAGTACCAGATGAAATCTCTGCTTCGTGATCTTGTGTTAATGATTCAGGGACGAATAGCGAAGAAGCATTTGGAACTGAAGCTGGATATCGATCAGAGTATTCCATCGGTTTATATCGGTGATGAAGTACGTATCAAGCAGGTTCTTACCAATATTCTGACTAACGCAGTGAAATATACGGAAAAGGGACACATTCAGTTTACGGTTAAGAACCTGGGTATTGTGGATGATGAAATATCCCTGTATTTCTCGGTAGCCGATACGGGCATGGGAATTTCGCCCGAGGATATTAAGAAGTTAATGGAATCTTCTTTTATCCGTGTAGATCAGAAGAAGAATCACAAGATAGAAGGCACCGGCCTTGGACTGTCCATTACCAGACAATTGCTGGTTCTTATGGATTCCAAACTGGAAATTGACAGTGAATACGGTGTGGGATCGGATTTCCATTTTGTGCTGAAGCAGAAAATTGTAGATGTATCCCCTCTTGGTAACGTGGAAGTAACGGATAAGACTACAGTTACGGAGCACAAGAGCAAAACGACTTTCCGTGCACCTTGGGCACGGGTTCTGGTTGTGGATGATACCAGAACGAATCTGGTAGTTGCAAAGGGTCTGATGAAGCCTTACGAGATGCAGATTGTGACCTGTGATTCCGGTGAGAAATGTCTGCAGTTATGTAGGGAACAATATTTTGACGTGATTCTGATGGATCATATGATGCCGGAAATGGATGGTATCGAGACACTGAAGCAGCTTAGAAATGATGTGGATACAAAATGCAATACGACCAGGGTGATTGCTCTGACAGCTAATGCCATTGCAGGGGCTGCGGATATGTATCGTGAATATGGATTTGATGGTTATATGGCTAAGCCTATTGACGTACGAGAATTAGACAGACAGCTTAGAAACATATTACCCATTGAATATATTATTGACAACAAAGAATAAATGAACAGGAGGAGCAAAATGTTTGGTTTCAAGTTTTACACACCAACCAAGGTTGTCTTTGGCAAAGACACAGAACTGAAAGTAGCTGATCTGATTAAGGAATTCGGTGGCAAGAAGATCTTAATTCACTATGGCGGCGGAAGCGTAATCCGTACAGGTCTTATGAAACGTGTTACAGATACACTGGATGCAGCAGGTATTGACTACATCAGTCTGGGTGGAGCAGTACCCAATCCTCGATTGGGTCTTGTATATGAAGGAATTGAACTGTGTAAGAAGGAAGGCGTTGACTTCATTCTGGCAGTAGGTGGCGGTTCTGCAATTGATTCTGCTAAAGCAATCGGATACGGTGTTACGAATGAAGGTGATGTATGGGATTTCTATGATTATAAGC
>JAZLHG010000456.1:0-3658 GCA_045616705.1 Lachnospiraceae bacterium
ACCAGATTGGATAACAGGGTTCCGCCGGAAGATAAGAATCTTCTATATAAAGGCTGATTGGTAATATCTACTCCGGGCATAAAACGGGAGCCCCATACACAGTCATAGCCTTCTTCCAGTTTCTCAATAAACTGAGGAATCTCCTTGGGCTGATGGGATCCGCCACCGTCCATTTCAATAATCTGCTCAGCACCATCCTGCAGGGCCATCTTAAATCCATGAAGGTAACAGGTAATCACACCTCTGGACTCTTTGTAGAAAATCAATTTTATCCGGTCATACTTCTTCTCCATCTCACGGATAATTTCTTCCGTGCGATCCTTGGAGTAAGAATCAATTACCGGATAAACATACAGATTGTCATACGGAAGCTCCATAATCTCTGTAAGGACAGCTTCCATGGTAGCCTCTTCATTGGCTACCGGCATAACGATTATTGTCTTTTTCATCTATAACCACACTTTCTTTATTTACTGCAGAACTCGTCTGCTAATTTCATACCTCTTGCAACAACTACATCCGAGTTGAAATGCTGCCATTCACCCCAGCGACCCAGACCGTAGATCTGCTTTTGCTTGGTGTACTTCAGAATCTTCTCAATGGCTTCTTCCTTGCCGATGGTATTTAAGGGATAAGCATATTCGTTAATAAAATAAGGATGCTCCGCTGTTTCTTCATCAAATCTGGTCAGGTTGGTCTCTGTCCAGTATCCCTTAGAATTCGGGCAGAAATTATGACGTACCAGAATTCTGTGATAGGACAGTTTCGGATCCGGATAATAAATCCACTGTGCCTTTGTATCAAGCATTTCAGGCTCATATCCGATTACAACTGAACTATGCTTTAACTTCTTCGCCTCTTCTGTAATCTCTTCCGGAAGATTTACAAGGGAAGGCACCGAAGTAATGGGTATTGTAGTAACGATTACATCCGCTTTGTATGTTCCGTTTACAATACGATTCTCAAAGTCAATCTCCGTAACCGGTGTATCATACTGAATACGGTCCTGAAGCGCGTATGCCATTCTCTTAAACAGTTCGCCGTATCCGTATTTCTTGGGATAATAGAACTGTGCATGACCCGGCTGGGTTCCGTGTGCTCTCTTCTCAAGACAGCTGATTAGAGTCTCTTCAAAGGATACATTGGGCAGTTTATTTAACCAGTAAGTTCCCAGTTCATTCAGATTCTCGCCAAACATCTTCTGATTATAAGGAATCATATAATCTTCGGCAATCTTCTTACCCAACTTCCAGTCAATCCATTCTACGAATTTCTCAGGCATCTCTGTGCCAAGATTACATCCTGCAATGGCAATAGACTTCAGATATTCCACCTGATCCTCTAACTTCATCTGCCAGATGTTGGCTTCAATGGGACTGTTAATGGTGTTGCCGTTCACAACAATCTGAGAATCTCTCTCATAATGATCCCATTCTTCTATTGGCATAAAAGGGAACAGAAAATCCAGCACTTCCGGATTCCGAACATCCAGGAAATGACCGCCGCCGATATCCAGAGGACTACCATCCACATCTTCGCTTCGGCACAGGCCACCGGCTTCACTCTCCTTCTCCAGAACCAGAAAATCTTCTTCCCCGTTCTGCAGCAGGCGATTTGCAAACGCAAGGCCCGCAGGTCCTGCTCCAAGAATCAAATATTTCATAGTTGCTCCTTATAAATCGAAATCTTCCTGACTGATTACTCTATGAAGCAGTGTGTCATAAACTACAAACTTCATTCCTTGGTAACAGTCCATTTCGTATGTCTTACCATCTATAATGACTTCTGTCGTAGAATCTCCGTTGCCGGCAGTTCTCTTAAGAAGAAGTTGATCTTTCCCAAGATCCGCAACGCTCTTCATCTCATTCTCGCTTGATGCGTAAATTACCTGACCACTATTGAGAATCATGGCAGTGTCAGCACCTAAGCACTCCTCGGTAATACCCAGTGCCTTAAGGTCCTGATCATTTTCTGCGATAAATGTCGAACCATCCGCACCATCTCCGATGGATGCGAAAATCACATAACTGTCATCCTGGAGCAAAGGCAGATAGTCTTCTGCTGTCTTGGCATTACCAAGGTTCGCGCATTTTGCTTCCTGTCTCTGAATCAGAGCATCTGCATCCCAGGATTTATATGCCTTATCTCCACGATGATCCGTAAGGTGATACTGTTCTGCCAAATATCCTCCCAGATAATCGGAGAACTTCTCATTACCGCTGACATTTAAGTGGAATTCATCTGCGAAATCCTTCTGGAAGTCTAAACCGATTTCGTCATAATAGTTGCCCTTATTGAAATCAATATAGGGAACGCCCAATTCCTCAGCCAGCCGGAACTCATAATTATACACCATTTGTGCCTCTTCATAAACCGGGAAGGGAACGGATACCAGAAGAATCGGAATATTCTTACTGTTTGCAAGTTCGATAATCTTACGGAAATAGGTCTCTTCCTTCTCCGTCATGGGAGTAGCCTCGGTAACCTGACTCATATCCGGTCTGTCAAAGGGAACGATACGTTCTCTTAAATCAAAGCCTTTATAATTAATGGAACGATTGCTGTCTACGAAATCGTCCTTCGTCAGCTCTTTATATCTGGTATGCATGGTATTCATGGGTACCATCAGCCGCTTAAAGGAGTTCTTCGGAACACTGACTCTTGTGGACTCCACACGATTCTTGTTCCAGTGAAGACCATAGAGATTGGTCACAGACCACACCTCCGGCTGGTATTCCACAGATCTAATGCCGGGAATGGTCACATCCAGAACAATCACCTTAGGATTCTGGGTCTTCAGAGCCTCTTTTAGAAAATAATAATTATTCCAGTAAGGCTGCTCTGCGCCACCAAGATCGTAAGCTGAAATTCCATACCGATCCCACAGGATACCGGTATTCACGTCACAGTAAATATGAGAACTTCCCAGAAGAAGTGCGTCTACCGTATTCCGATCCTGAAGGTAGAGAGACTGCATCTGTTCAATACCGTCTTCCGATTTCAGTAACAATATTCTACTGCATACAATGTAGGTAAGAGACATTGCCAGGATGACAATGACCGCCCTGCACAGGTTTTTCATATATTAGAACCTTCCATAGATAAAATCAGCTGCGTTGAAGTCCGTACCGTAATAGCCCCAGTTAATAATCACTGCGAACAGTACCACAAATACCAGCAGGCGGAACAAGAAATTCTGCTTATGAAGCTTCTCTCTTACAGAACCGGTCTGACTGAGAATGGATACCACGGTAAGTATCAGAATTCCAATGAGCAGAATAAAGATTTCGCCCTTATCAATTCCCAGTTTATAAAGGGAATGATCAAACAGAATCCAAGGATTCCACTGGGAAAATGCATTGCCCCACATCTTAAATCCATCTGCAAGTGATTTGGCCCTGAAGAAAGACAGGCCAAAAATAAACAGAAGAAACGTACGAACTCTCTGAAACAGTGTCCAGGAGAAACATTCTGTATTGATATGTAGCAGGCTTGTTATTTTCCTGCCCACAGGGGCAAGGAGTTCTCCTGATACAATAACAATCCACATATAAAGGCCAACGCCGAAAATATAATTCCAGCCGCCGCCGTGCCACAGTCCAATTAGGAACCAGGAAATAAACAGGGCCAAATACAAAGGCAGGTTAAACTTGCTCTC
>JAZLHG010000457.1:0-6449 GCA_045616705.1 Lachnospiraceae bacterium
GCCATTGTGGATACATCAGCACCCTCAGCAAGAATTCTTGCAGCCATAAGACCTGTTGCATATCCAAGGTCATAGTAGCTGATGGACAGTGTTGCTACACCACAACCTGCACAGATACCTTCCTCACCTGCTACTACAGGAACACCTGCAGGAAGAACTACATTGGCAATTGCCTCTGTGTTAGCTGCTGCTGTGTTATCGGTAGGAATATAGATAACGTCTGATGCATCTGCTGCTGTCTGTGCTACGGATGCAACGTCATTTGTATCTGTAAATGCGTACCATGTTACGGTGTAACCATAAGGTGTAAGGTACTTCTCGATTTCTGTACACTGATATACTGAGTTAGGCTCAGCTGAGCAGTAGAGAAGACCTACGTTCTTAGCATCCGGGAACAGCTCGTTAAGCATTGCTGCCTGCTGATCAAGGGGAGCAAGATCGGAAGTACCGGAAATGTTGTTACCAACAGTACCTGTCCAGCCTTCAATCTCAAGTGCTGTAGCATAATCTGTAACAGATGTACCAAGTACAGGAATTGTGCTTGTAGCGGAAGCTGCTGCCTGAAGAGGGGGTGTTGCATTAGCCATGATCAGGTCAACATCTGAAGATACAAATCCATTAATAATGGTTGCACAGTTAGCGGATTCACCGGATGCATCCTGTGTATCGAACTTAACTGCATCACCAAGCTTCTCGGTAAGAGCCTTCTGGAAGCCCTCTGTAGCTGCATCTAAAGCAGGATGCTGAACCAGCTGACAAATACCTACGGTATAAGAATCTGCTGTAGCGGGAGCTGCTTCTTCTGCTGCAGGCTCAACTGCTTCTGCAACTTCCTCTGCAACTGCTTCTACTTCCTGCGCTGCTTCTGCAACAGCTGATGCTGCTTCGGAAGCACCACAACCAACAAGTGAGGCAACCATTGCGGTAGCCAGGCATAAAGCCATAATTCTCTTTTTCATAATAATCCTCCTGAAATTTAATACCTTTATTACGTCGATGCTTCACACCGACAAAGTACTGTCAAATTATATCTTATATTTTTGTTATTTGTCAACAATTAAGGAGTCCTTGACACTGTTTTATTACCTTTCATAAAGTCATGATATATAAATAAAAATCATCTGTTTTGAGGTTATCTATGACTAATACCAAACGTATTGCCTGGCTGGATTACGCCAGGGCTTTTGCCATCATCTGTGTCATCCTGGTCCATACAATTGAAACCTTATATTCTATTACCGCAGAGGAACTGCCTTTGCTTAATATTCCCACTCAGTTTTGCGTATTAACCATATTTACAATAGGACGTCTTGGCGTTCCGTTCTTTCTGATGATTACCGGTTATCTTCTGCTGGACCGGGAATATGACTATGCTACCACTATGCGATTCTACAAGCAGAGTGTTCTCCCACTGTTTCTGGTCTCTACAATATGGTACATCATCTATGATTTGTTCCTTCATTTTTGTTTCGGACACGAAATCAGTCTGCTCAAGGTGCTTCTGAACGTATTCTACGTGCTACCAATCAGCATTTCCCACGCCTGGTATCTTCCTACCATTATCGGTCTCTATATTTGCGTTCCGCTTCTTGCATCCATACTTAGAAACATTGACCTCAAAATGCTTGTTATTCCCATTTTACTGGTGCTTGCCTTCTTGTTTGCACGTAATGACCTAAATGTACTTTTGTTTCTCAAGATGGGAAGCCAACTTGGCAGAGAAATTGATTTTCCCTTTATGGGGGGCGTTTATGGGTTATATCTGATTATGGGTTATATGATTAGAAAAGACCTGTTTCAACAAATAAAAACACTGTGGATGGCCCTTCTCTCCCCAGTGTCTCTTCTATTTGTCATTCTGCTTCAGTGGTACTCTTTCTCAAAAGGTGTACGTTACACGGTATGGTACGACAGTATTCTGCTGTTTCTGTCTGCTCTGTCGTTATTCCTTCTGTGCTCCCGTGCGAAATTAACAGGTAATGCGGTGATTCTTGTATTGTCTCGATACTCTTTTGCAATCTATTTAATACACAATATGATCGTAATGCTGCTTCCCAAGTACTTAAACCTTCCTGCAGGGATCATCAGTTTCGTCATCATATTTGTTTTAGCACTTGTCATCCCTGTTGGAATCGCATTCCTGATTGATCGAATCAGCGCCAAACGAATATTATCTAAATATCTGCTGTATCTGAAATGATTTAAATAATCCAGTCTAAATATTCTATTTATGGCATAACAGCTTTCTCAAGAATCCAATCCGCATGGTGATGTAGGTCAGTATGATGGAAAGAGCTGTTTTCATGCAGAACACCGACAGATACTGTAATATTATCGGCACCCCTCTGGCACCAAGTATCCCATAAATCATATACCAGGGAAGAAATGTCAGTTCTACAATATGGAAGCATAGAATCCACACAGAATTAGCCCCTACATACACCAGAAACTCCTTAATAACCGGTATCTTCTCAAGAAACATAGACAGTTCAATTACCGCATAACTAATAAGAAGCGCTCCGATCATGCTTAGCAACGTATAAGGATAATAGTTATATACTACAGCTACTCTCACATTGAAGTAATATTCCAGCACAAGCGTAAGAATACCCACTGCAAACAACAAATAGTTGGGCTTCGTAAAGGAAAACTCTCTCTTCTTAAGCCAGACTCCCGCATAAACAAACAGCGCTGCGGTTCCTCCGGCCTGTATGCTGAACGGAAGCCAGAACAAAAAAGATGTGGCATAAGAAACAGCCGCTACCGCAAGTAGTATCGGAAAAGCATATTTATTCTTCACTACTGATTTCACCAGTAGCAGTGACCATAAAAGCGCAGGAAGAAACCAAATCGCACCAATTTGTTCAATTCCCCAGAAGGTATGATTCAAATCAGTTCCCGATGCATAAATCTCACGAATAAAAAGTGACAATAAATCTGATGGAATCTTACCGGGATAATACCAAATGAAATCCACCAGGACATTCGCAATCATCAGAAGTACGCAGGCAAATCCATAGGGCATTAGCAGATCTCGCACTCTTTTCTTGGCATACTCTGCAAAAGAATCATTGGTTGACATAAAATATCCACTGATTAAGAAAAACAGAGGCACATGAAAAGGAAACACCAGCTTGTTAATGGGCTCACACTCCATATGGCCCGCAATAATACAGAGCATACCAATTCCTTTTGCAATATCAAATCCGTATATTCTCTGTTTACTCATCCTCTTCTCCACTTCTTATCAATTACAATTATTTTAAAT
Organism: Lachnospiraceae bacterium; assembly: GCA_045616705.1. Lineage (GTDB taxonomy): Bacteria > Bacillota > Clostridia > Lachnospirales > Lachnospiraceae > UBA2868. The sequence goes on from JAZLHG010000457.1 coordinate 3,269, forward strand.
CCGCCTTCAGGTACTGCATAATCACCTCATAATGCTCCGCCTTATGAGGAAAGTCACACCCGGTACAAGCCTTAATTTGGGTCCCGTTCCGCTCAATATATTCAGGTGTACCCGGACAGTGTTCTCTAGTATACAAGGGACAATAACAAAACAAACAGTTCATTTCGGTAAGCCCCTCATGACAGGGATAATATTTACAATCCCGATTCTCGAAGTATTTATATGAATTCTCCATGATACCGTTCCATTTCTTCTCTAAAATGTACTACAAATTCCGGTGCGGAAGGATAATATAAGTGAGCAAAACCAAGAAACATGCGATTATTCTCCACTACACACTCCCATTTTATTCCGGATCCCGGTTTCGTAGCAATACAGTCATTTCCATTTAGGGTAGTATCATAATAATGGAATTCATGTCCTTTTATGTGCATGCCATCCGGAAGAAAATGCGATTGATTCTCCGATAGGGATACATAACCAAATCGCACGGAATGATCGGTATCAAACACACTTCCGTCAAGATATCCCACCATTGGAAATTTCTTGTCTCCATGCCCTACAATCTCCTTTTGAAGATACATAAATCCGCCACATTCCGCAAGTGTTGGAATTCCCTTTTCGATCCTACTCTTAATGGATTCCCGCATGGACACATTCTCACTGAGACTCTTTAAATAAAGTTCCGGATAACCTCCTCCCAGAAGAAGCCCGTCAATATCTGCAGGAAGCTCCCGGTCATGAACAGGAGAAAAATAGACAATCTCAATCCCCTGATTACGAAGCATTCTAAGGTTTGCTTCATAATAGAAACAAAAAGCCTCATCTCTGGCAACAGCCAGTTTAAGTAACTGATCAGGCCCCACACCTGCATCCGGTTTCAGCCGCACAGAATCACCGCTCATTCTGTCGCCAACCGAATCATTGCCATCCATTTCAGTGCTCGGAAGAACCTCTGCCTGCTCTGCCACTTTGCAAATCTCATGAAGATCAATACTCTCTTCCACCTGACGTCCTATAGCTTCCAATTTCTTCTCAATATCCCCGAAATCACCGGGAAGAATCAGTCCCAGGTGTCTGCTCTCCAGTTTGAATTCTTTACTGTTTGGCAGATAGCCAACTACCGGTACTCCAAGTTCCTTCTCAACAAGCCCTTTCAAACGCTCATAAAAGGAACTACTGACCCTATTCAGAATAATGCCTTTGATCAGTTTCTCCCTGTCATAATCCAAAAATCCCTTTAATGTAGCAAGAATGGATCTTCCCATTCCATGGGCATCCACAATCAATATAATAGGAGTTCGTGTAATACAAGCAATATGATAGGCGGAACCTTCCTCTGAGGTTCCTCCAACTCCGTCATATAGTCCCATTGCACCTTCCATAACGGACAGGTCGTATCCGAAAGCTGCCTCTTTATATGTGCTAAGAAGCTGCTCTTTATTCATAAACCAGCTGTCTATATTCTCCGAATCCACATGAAGAACTCGTTCATGAAACATCGGATCAATATAGTCCGGTCCGGACTTAAATGACTTGATATGCAGTTGAGAGCGTAGCGCCCTTAGCACACCACAGGTAATCAGCGTTTTACCACTGCCACTGTGGGGTGATGCAAACATCACTCTTTTATACATGTTGCCTTCCCTTAAAACTACAGATCCATACCGGATTCTCTGCAGCATTCATATGATAATTACCAACCTTTTTGCTTCTCATCACGCTGAGAGATACAATATCGAAATCTTCCACGTCAAATTCTGTTTCAATCTGCATCAGTTCATTCAGTGTCTCCAGACTTACCGCATTAATCACAATATTCATAGACGGATTCATGGATAATAAGGATTCTATAATCTCCTTCAATCTGCCACCGCTTCCACCAATAAATGCATGAGTCGGTGTGCAGTTCAGATTGAAATCATCCGGTGCCACACCCTCTGTTACCGTGATATTACTACAGTGAAACATCTCTTTATTCTGAAGAATCAAATCACAGGCTTCTTTATTTCGCTCAATGGCATAAACCGAAATCCCCGGATGCTGAAGTGCAGCCGTTACTGCAATGGAACCGGTACCACTTCCTACATCGATTAACACTGCATGATTCGTCAGATGAAGTTTCGAAATACTTATGGTTCTAATCTCCTCCTTGGTCATGGGAACCTTCCCACGAATAAACGCATCATCAGAGATAACCGGCATAAGTTCCATTTCCTCAGGACAGTCATTCACAATTAAAAGTGTATACAAACCTTCTTCTGTAATTTCGGTACACTGAGCGGGCGTTAACGTTAAGTATTTCTCCCCATCTCCTGCCATATTGTATCCGGCATAAACCATAATATGATCATCACCGTTTTCTACAAGAAGTTCTCCCAAATCATTTAAGTCTCTAACGCCGGATAAGAGCAGATACGTCTTCTGATGATATCGAATACAGTTTAATAATTCTGCTTTTTGCTCATTTACGGTGCCCCTACCATGAATACTTCGTATCTCGCTGTTATCCCAGGACATTCCCAAGTGCGCTGCAAGATGAGATACGGATGAAATTCCCGGCAGAATCCTTAGCTGCCCCGTAAATGTATTATCATTGTACAATTTCTTTAACCGATTATATACCTGGGCGCACCCACTGTTAAATCCGGTGTCACCGGAAAATAGCACCACTGCGTTTCCGAACTTGCCGGTAAGAAAAGAAGCAATTTCGTCCGCCTTATACATGACGTGGCATTCTCTTTCTTTCGGCGCAAACTGCCTAAGAAGTCTCTCTGCACCCAGGATATAATGAGCATTTGTCATAGTATCCATAGCTTCTTGGGACAATGCTTCTTTTCGACCCATCCCACATCCAATTAGCGTTACATGGAGATTTCTTTCTGTAATATATGGTGCAAGTTCCAGAAGAACCTCTTCATAATCCATTCCGGTATGTTCTTCAGGACATCCAATTACATATAAGGGAATATTTAAGTGTTCACATGCCTGAACCTTCTCCTGAAATCCACCTGCGCTGCCGCTTGCCTTGGTTACAAGAACGGCCGGACCATAGTCCTTAAGAAGGGCTTCATTCATTTCTGCGGAAAAAGGCCCCTGCATAGCCACAATAGATTTCCCTTTTAACCCTGCTTTTTCACACAGTGCAATACTCTCACTTCCGGGTAATACTCTGGCAACA
>JAZLHG010000458.1:0-5829 GCA_045616705.1 Lachnospiraceae bacterium
CTACAATGTTCTTACCTGCGTTCTCAGGACGCTTAGCCAGCTGAATAGCTGCAGTAAGTGCTGCACCGGAGGAAATACCTACCAGTACACCTTCTGCCTTACCCATCAACTTACCGGTTGCGAATGCATCCTCATTGGAGATAGTAATAATCTCATCATAAATGGCAGTGTTCAGAACGTCAGGAACAAATCCTGCACCGATTCCCTGAATCTTATGAGGGCCTGCTGTACCTGCAGATAATACCGGAGATGCCTCGGGCTCAACTGCCACAACCTTCACTTCAGGCTTCTTGGACTTCAGATACTCACCAACACCGGTAACTGTTCCGCCGGTACCAACACCTGCAACGAAGATATCAACTGCACCATCTGTATCCGCATAAATCTCAGGACCTGTAGTCTCACGATGAACCTTGGGGTTGGCAGGATTTACGAACTGGCCTGCAATAATACTTCCGGGAATCTCCTTCTGCAGTTCTTCTGCCTTGGCAATTGCACCCTTCATACCCTTGCTTCCTTCCGCCAGCACAAGCTCTGCACCGTAGGCCTTAATCATCTGACGTCTCTCAACGCTCATGGTCTCAGGCATAACGATAACAACCTTGTAACCCTTAGCGGTACCTACGGCTGCAATGCCGATACCGGTGTTACCACTGGTAGGCTCAATAATGGTACCTCCGGGAGCCAATCTACCGGACTGCTCAGCATCCTCGATAATAGATTTCGCAACTCTGTCCTTCACGGAACCTGCGGGATTGAAGTACTCAAGCTTAGCATAAACCTTAGCTGCAAGACCTTCTGCTGCTTCAATATGTGTTAACTCCAGTAAAGGTGTTCCTCCGATTAACTGATCTGCTGATGTATATAACTTGCCCATTTTAAAATCTCCTTTCAGATTGCCTGGTTCTTCTCTTCCTGAACCATTATTTACGTGTTTTATTTATCCACCATTTTGGTAGGTTGTATTTGTTATACACCTTATTTACCTACCTTGTCAAGGGGTAAATAGCAAATAAAAATACCGATTTCCATAGGTCGCATCATATGCGCTGTTCGGAAATCGGTATTGTCTATTCCAATTAGATTGTTTATCAAGCTCTCTGCATTCAGGATCTCATCATACATTAAGACAACTTAGACAGCTGATCTGCAATATCGAAGATTAATTTCTCGGTCTTCTCCCAGCCAAGGCAAGGATCTGTAATGGACTGACCATATACATCACCACCTACCTTCTGGCATCCATCCTCAATGTAGCTCTCTACCATGAAGCCCTTCACCAGTTTGGCAATATCCTTATTGTATCTGGCAGAGTTGATTACCTCATAGATAATTCTGGGCTGTTCAAAAGGATTCTTGCCGGAATTGGAATGGTTGGTATCAATAATAACAGAAGGATTCATAAGATCCATCTGCGCGTACATTTCATTGAGCAGTCTCAAATCCTCGTAATGATAGTTAGGCTGTGACTCACCATGTTTATTGGTAGAGCCTCTCAGAATAGCATGGGCATGGGGGTTACCGGTAGAATGCACCTCGTGACCTCTATAGATAAAAGTATGGGCGTGTTGAGCTGCCAGAAGCGCATTCAACATTACTGCATAGTCGCCACTGGTAGGATTCTTCATGCCAACCGGGGAACAAATTCCACTGGCGGTCAGTCTGTGCTGCTGATCCTCTACAGAACGGGCACCCACTGCAACATAGGCAAGCAGGTCATCCAGATACTGGTAGTTCTCAGGGTATAACATCTCATCCGCACAGGCGAATCCGGTCTCCTTAATGGCTCTCATATGTAAGTGTCTTGTCGCAATAATTCCCTTAAACAGATCAGGCTTCTCAGTGGGATCGGGCTGATGCAACATACCCTTATATCCACCGCCTGTGGTTCTTGGCTTATTGGTATAAATTCTGGGAATGATCAAAATAGTATCCTTCACCTGTTCCTGAAGGGGGCGAAGTCTTCCGATATAGTCAATTACACTCTCTTCCTTATCTGCGGAACAGGGTCCGATAATCAGAATCTTACGGTTATCCTTACCTTCTAAAATGGCCTCCTGCTCTCTCTTGGCAGTCTCTACAGCCTGTTTCATTTTATCGTCAAGGGGATACATCTCCTTAACTTCATCCGGTAATGATAACATGCGGATCACTTCTACGTTCATTTCTAACTACATTCCTCTCTATTCGATTACGTTACTGATAACGATTATAACGCATCTTTCATAGATTTAACATACTGACCTACATATTCTGCAGAATCCTTACCATACTTCTCAAGAATCTTAATAATGGCTGACCCTACAATGGCGCCATCTGAAATAGCTGCCATCTTATGGGCCTGTTCCGGAGTGGAGATACCGAATCCGATTGCACAGGGAATATCTGTATTCTCTCTAATCACTGCAACAATCGATGCAAGATCGGTCTTAATCTCTGTTCTGGTACCGGTTACACCAAGGCTTGACACAACATAGATGAAGCCTTCCGCCTCCTTAGCAATCATCGCAATACGATTCTCAGAGGTAGGCGCAATCAGGGAAATCAAATCCACATCATATTGATGACAGAGGTCAATGAATTCTTCCTTCTCTTCATAGGGAAGATCCGGCAGAATCAGTCCGTCAATTCCAACCTCTGCAGCAGTTGAGATGAATCTCTCACTGCCATAGGAGAATACCACATTGGCATAGGTCATAAACACCATGGGTACGGTCACATCTGTTCTTAATTCTCTCACCAAGTCAAATACTTTATCGGTTGTTACGCCACCGCTTAATGCACGGATATTGGCTCCCTGAATAACAGGGCCTTCTGCTGTGGGATCTGAAAAAGGAATACCTAACTCAATCAGATCGGCGCCGTTTGCTACTGCCGCACGAACAACTGCTGCTGTGATCTCAAGATCCGGATCACCGCAGGTAATAAAGGGAATGAATGCTTTACCATTCTCAAATGCCTCTTTTATTCTACTCATGGATATCCTCCCCTCTGTAACGTGCAATGGCTGCACAGTCCTTGTCGCCTCTGCCGGATACAGTAATTACAACAATCTGGTCCTGATCCATGGAAGGGACGATTTTCATTGCGTGAGCAATGGCATGGGCAGATTCAATCGCAGGGATAATGCCCTCTGTTCTTGCAAGGTATTCAAAAGCATTTACTGCCTCATCATCTGTAACGGGTACGTATTCTGCACGTCCGATATCGTGAAGATATGCATGCTCGGGTCCGATTCCGGGATAGTCAAGTCCTGCGGAAATGGAATATACAGGAGCAATCTGGCCATATTCATCCTGACAGAAGTAGGACTTCATGCCATGGAAAATACCAACACGTCCGGTATTTACGGTAGCTGCTGTCTCGAAGGTATCAATACCTCTTCCTGCTGCTTCACAGCCGATCAGGCGAACATCCTTATCCTCAATAAAGTTATAGAAGGTACCGATGGCATTGGAGCCGCCGCCAACACAGGCAAGAACCACATCAGGAAGTCTGCCTTCCTTCTCAAGAATCTGTTCCTTAATCTCTTTGGAGATTACAGCCTGGAAATCACGAACAATGGTGGGGAAGGGATGAGGTCCCATAACCGAACCAAGGCAGTAATGGGTATCGGAGATTCTGGAAGTCCACTCACGCATTGCCTCTGATACTGCATCCTTAAGAGTTGCGGTACCGGACTTAACGGGGATAACCTCTGATCCCAGAAGACGCATACGATATACGTTAAGGGCCTGTCTCTTGGTATCCTCTTCACCCATGAATACCACGCATTCCATACCAAGAAGGGCTGCTGCTGTTGCTGTTGCCACACCGTGCTGTCCTGCACCGGTCTCGGCAATCAGCCTGGTCTTGCCCATTTTCTTGGCAAGAAGGGCCTGACCCAGTACGTTATTAATCTTATGAGCACCTGTGTGATTCAGATCCTCTCTCTTCAGATAAATCTTAGCGCCGCCTAAGTCCCTGGTCATCTTCTCTGCGTAATACAGTCTGGAAGGTCTTCCAGCATACTCGTTGAACAGTTCCGTCAGTTCACGATTGAACTCCGGATCATTCTTGTAGTGATTGTAAGCTTCTTCCAGCTCAATCACTGCGTTCATTAACGTTTCAGGAATATACTGTCCACCATGAATTCCAAAACGTCCGTTAGGATTTGTCATTGTCATTCTCCCTTTCTGACAGCGTTCACAAATGCTGTCATCTTCTTACTGTCTTTATGTCCATCCGTCTCAATTCCGGAGCTTACATCCACTCCGAAGGGGTTAATCTTACGAACTGCCTCCGCAACATTCTCGGGGTTTAATCCACCCGCCAAGAAAAAGGGAAGCGAAATATCGTGGATCAGGCTCCAGTCAAAGGTCTGCCCGGTTCCTGTTCCTGAATCTAAAAGCACATAATCTGCTATGGAAGCATTCACCATAGCAATGTCTTCCGGCTTCTGTAATTTAAATGCTTTGATAATCGGCCCACGGCTAATGGCTCTGAGCTTACTGATATATTCATTGTCTTCCTGACCGTGAAGCTGTGCAATCTGAACGGTTCCTGAATTCAGAAGTTCTGCCACGTATTCTACCGGCTCGTCCACACAAACTCCAACAACCTGAATCTGTTCCGATAATTCTTCTCTTAACTGAAGCACCCGTTCAGGTGAAACATATCTTCTGAACCTAGAAGTCAGAATGAATCCCACATAATCCGGCTGCAGAAGATTCAATGTTGCCACATCGCAGTCTGCCGGCTGCCCACACAATTTCACTCGTGTCATAAGTTACCTCTAAGTTCCTGCAGTTTGGCCTTCTTATCAGCCGCACGCATTAAGGTCTCTCCAACCAGAACCGCATCTGCTCCGATTTCCCGAAGGATGCTGATGTCTTCTGATGTCTTCACACCACTCTCCGAAACGAAAATCACATCCGTAGGAATCATGGCTCTCAGCTTCCTGCTATTCTCCGTATCCACAGTGAAATCCTTCAGGTTACGATTGTTCACGCCAATCACCCTGGCACCGCACCTTACCGCCATCTCCACTTCCTGTTCGTCGTGGGTCTCGACAAGGGCTGACAGACCAAGGTCGTCGCATATACCAATATACTCCTTTACCTGACTTTCATCAAGGATGGAACAGATTAACAATACAGCAGAAGCACCCAATAATTTAGCTTCATAAATCATATATTCATCCACTGTGAAATCCTTACGGATACAGGGAATGGATACAGCCTCTGTAATCTCCTTAAGATAGCTGTCACTACCCAAGAACCACTTAGGCTCTGTCAGCACGGAAATACAGTCAGCACCTGCCTGCTCATATTCCTTGGCAATCTGAAGATAGGGGAAATTCTCCGCAATCAGCCCCTTAGAGGGGGAAGCCTTTTTGCACTCACAGATAAATGCAATGCCCTTACCGGCTAGGGCCTTCTCAAATCCAAAATCCCCCTTGGGAAGGTTGTATGCCCGCTTCTTCAGTTCTTCTGTGGAAATCAGTTCTTTCTGTTTGGCAACACGCTTACGGGCGTAGTCTGCAATGGTATCAAGTATGGTCACTTTATGCCTCCGAATCCTTGATGTTCTCTTAATCCGTTCTCATAATCAGTTATCTTAGCGATTACTTACTTCGATGATTTTCTCCATGGTCTCATAGGCCTTACCGGAATCAATCAGTTCTGCTGCAAGAGCAATTCCTGCGGGGTAAGAATCAGCCTTACCACCAATATACAATGCTGCGCCGGCGTTGAGCAATACCGCGTCTCTCTTAGGTCCCTTTTCACCCTTTAAGATTGCACGGGTAATTTCTGCATTTTCCGCAGGAGTACCACCTACTAAATCTTC
>JAZLHG010000459.1:0-3030 GCA_045616705.1 Lachnospiraceae bacterium
CTGTCAACGGAAGAGGGATAGAAGATGGAATACAGAGCAGGTATTGATATCGGATCAACCACAGTAAAACTGGTGATTATGGATGAGAATAACGAAATCCTGTTTGGTGATTATCGAAGACATCACGCTCATACGCAGGAGACGCTGGCGGCCATTCTGAAGGACGCCTATGAACAGCTTGGATCCTGTAATCTGAAGCTGGGTATTACAGGTTCCGGTGCAATCGGTATTGCCAACTCTATTGGTCTTCCTTTTGTGCAGGAAGTGGTGGCTGTGGCCAAATCCATTCGGGAATGCCATCCCCAGACCGATGTAGCCATTGAACTTGGAGGAGAAGATGCCAAAATTATCTACTTCAAAGGTGGCCTGGACGAGCGAATGAACGGTGTTTGTGCAGGTGGAACCGGTTCCTTTATCGATCAGATGGCGTCTCTTCTTCAGACAGATGCACCGGGACTTAACGAAGCAGCCAAGAATTATAAGGAAATCTATACCATTGCAGCTCGTTGCGGTGTATTTGCCAAAACAGACATTCAGCCTTTAATTAATGAAGGTGTATCCCATGCGGACCTTGCGGCTTCTATTTTTCAGTCGGTGGTGAACCAGACCATATCAGGACTTGCTTGCGGTAAGCCCATTCGCGGTTGCGTGGCATTTCTTGGTGGTCCCCTTCATTATCTGTCAGAGTTGAAGGCGGCTTTTGTTCGTACATTAAAACTTCAGGATCATGAAATCGTAGATCCTGAGAATTCCCACCTGCTGGCCGCATATGGAGCGGCCCTGCAGGAAAATAATAAGCTTGCATCCATTGAAGAACTGATAGAACGTCTCAGTAAGGGAATCAAGGTAGAACTGGAGATTAAGCGTCTTGAGCCCCTGTTTGAGAGTACGGAAGAATATGATGCATTTACTGTTCGTCATGCTCAGGCGCAGGTTGAGAAAAAGGAGATTAGCACCTACACGGGAGATTGCTTCCTGGGTATTGATGCAGGATCCACCACAACCAAACTGGCTCTAATTGGGGGAGACGGAGAACTGTTGTACTCTACCTATGCCAACAACAAAGGGAACCCGGTAGAAACTGCAAGAACAGCCCTTCTTAAGATTCGTGATGTGCTTCCGGAAGGCGCGGTAATCAGAAGGTCCTGCTCAACCGGATACGGTGAGAGCTTGTTAAAGGCTGCTTTTCGTCTGGATGAGGGCGAGGTGGAGACTGTTGCCCATGCTACCGCTGCAGAGTTCTTCGACCCGGATGTGGACTGTGTACTGGATATCGGCGGTCAGGACATGAAATGTATCCGCCTTAAGAATCATATCGTTGATAATATCATGCTGAATGAGGCATGTTCATCAGGCTGTGGCTCTTTTATTGAGAACTTTGCCACATCCCTTAACTATACTGCGGAGGAATTTGCCAAGGAAGCACTATTTGCTAGAGCTCCCATTGACCTTGGCACCCGTTGTACGGTGTTTATGAATTCCAATGTGAAGCAGGCGCAAAAAGAAGGCGCGGATGTTTCGGATATTTCCGCAGGTCTTGCTTACTCCGTCATCAAAAACGCTCTGTTCAAGGTAATTAAGCTGGCGGACGCTTCACAACTTGGTTCTCACATTGTGGTACAGGGCGGAACCTTCTATAACAAAGCTGTACTCAGAGCTTTTGAGTTGATTGCGGGAACGGAAGCGGTATGTCCGGATATTTCCGGTATCATGGGTGCGTTCGGTGCGGCTCTCATTGCAAGAGACCGATACACCGGAGAAGCAACCACGATGCGTTCCTTTGAGGAAATTGCAGATTTAACTTATACCTCTAAAGCACTTCGATGCGGAGGTTGTGAGAATAACTGTATGCTTACCGTCAACAGCTTCGATAACGGTGAGAAATATATCAGTGGCAATCGCTGCGAGAAAAAGGTCTCATCAGGCAGAAGCGGGCGTATCGGTGAGAATCTGGTAGCCTACAAGCAGAAGCGTATGTTTGACTATGAACCCCTGTCGGAAAATAGTGCAGTCAGGGGTGTAATCGGTATGCCCAGGGTACTGAACATTTATGAGAATTATCCGTTCTGGGCTACGTTTTTCAGAGAACTTGGCTTCAGACTGGTGCTTTCTCCATTTTCCGCAAGGAGTATTTATGAAATGGGTATGGAGAGTATTCCCTCCGAGTCGGAGTGTTACCCCGCCAAGCTTGCCCACGGGCACGTAGAGTGGCTGTTTAAGCAGGGGATTACCACGGTGTTCCACCCTTGCGTGTTCTACGAACATCAGGAGACTCCCGGAGCCCAGAACCATTACAACTGCCCAATGGTAATTTCGTATCCGGAGAATCTGAAGAACAATGTGGAGGCAATTACTTCCGGTCAGATGGAATATTTGCGCCCCTTCCTTGCATTTACCGATGAGAAGACCACTGCAAACCGCATGGTGAAATTCTGTAAGGAGCAGTGGAAGATTCCGGCGGGTGAAGTAAGGGCTGCGGTTCATAAAGCATGGTTAGAACAACGACATGCCAAAGAAGACATTCGAAATGAAGGCAGACGGGTATTAAAGGAGATGAACGAACAGGGCCGCAGAGGTATTGTGTTGGCAGGCAGACCATACCATGTGGATCCTGAAATCAATCACGGTATTTCCGAGATGATTGCTTCATATGGTCTTGATGTATATACAGAGGATAGCCTTCCTACGGAATTGGTGTCCAGAGAGAGGCCTCTTCGCGTGGTAGATCAGTGGGTATTCCATTCCCGTCTTTATAATGCTGCGGAATTTGTATGTCATTACAACAATTTGGATATGATTCAGTTATTTTCCTTCGGATGTGGTCTGGATGCGGTTACGACAGATCAGGTTCAGGAGATTCTGGAGAATTCCGGTAAACTATATACCGTTCTAAAAATCGACGAGGTGAATAATTTAGGTGCAGCCCGTATTCGCGTGCGCAGCCTGATTGCAGCCATGAATATGAGAAGTAGGAAGAATATTCTTGCAACTCCCAAACCGGTGAAATACGAGAGAGTGGTATATACCAAG
>JAZLHG010000460.1:0-2250 GCA_045616705.1 Lachnospiraceae bacterium
TCAACACACCTCTTTGTACATTAAACAAGGATTATGTGAAGACTTTGGAGTTCTTACATGAGAAAGGGGTTATGTATGTAACCTGCTCCGGTCTGATTACTACCGGAAATGCCCTTACGGAGGAGTCTGAGAGCTTGCAGCTTACAACAGATGAGATTCGTCAAGTTCTGAAGGATGCAGTGGAGTACTGCTACGCAAACGGCATGGAGATCAGCTTCACCTCTCCCGGTTGGATTGAGAATGAATTTTTTGATGAGCTGGGTATTACTACACCCAATTGTGGCGCCGGATTAAGTAATATGGCCATTACCCCCGGCGGTAATGTGGTTCCCTGCCAGAGCTGGTTGTCAGGACAGGTTCTTGGCAATATGTTGAAGGATCAGTGGGAGGAGATCTGGAATCATCCGGAGACTGTTACCCGTAGAGAATTCTCTTCATTACTTTTGGGAGAATGTCCCCTTAGAAAGAGTGGCAAGGAGGAAGAGAACAATGAAGAATAAGTTGGGACTGTTTCTACTTTCCGCCCTGGCGGCTGTAATTCTGATGGTGACGCCGGCTTATGCGGCCGCTCCTACAGACCGAATTGACAATTATGCAATTACGGTGAATGTTAACGAGGATGCTTCTGTGGAGATTATCTATCATATTGACTGGACCGTGTTAGAGTCGGATTCGGTGGGACCTCTGACTTGGGTGAAGATTGGTATTCCCAATAAGCACCATTATAATCTTGTGGAACTGTCGGATAATATTTCTTATTTGAGCAGTGACGACCGTTACGTGGAAGTGCATTTTAAGGATTCCTATTATGAAGGTCAGACAGTATCCTTTGATTTCAGTATTACGCAGGATTATCTGTATCAGGTGGACAAACTGCATGAGGGATATACCGTATACTCTTTTACGCCCGGCTGGTTTGATGATATTGCAGTTGATAATTTGCTCATCCTCTGGAATGCAGATCAGGTGGACAGTTTCACACCGGAGTGCTTCCCGGAAGGAGATTATTATGTATGGAACTCTTCTCTTGCACCGGGAGAGAAGTATACCGTGACCGTTACTTATCCCAACGATGCATATAGATTCGATTTGTCTCATGACACGGGCAAGGAGGAGAAAGCATCGTTTTTCGAAGTGGTTGGTGAGATTATCGGCGTATTCATAACTATTGGTTTCCTCGGATTGTTTATGATAGGTCCTTTTGTAATTCCTTTCCTGCTGTCTCGTGGATTTAATCCCAAGACCATTAAGAAGGTGGAACGTAAGAAGATTGTCTATTTCGATTCCTGCCCCGGATGTGGTGCGGTAAGAGCGCCCGGTGCCTCGGAATGTGCTTACTGTGGTAAGAGCATGATTCAGAGTGAGGAGATCATTAAGGAAGAAGACCTTAAGAATATGGATAAGGATATTCTGAAGATGCGTACAGATGGCTTGTATTCCTATAAGTCCAGCCCTAACACTTTCATTAGTGTGCATACGACAAGCATACCCAATCCGAAGTTCAGAAGCTATACATCCAGCAGCGGTCGTAGCGGTGGTGGTCACTCCTGTGCCCATTCTTCTTGTGCCTGTGCTTGTGCATGTGCCTGTGCAGGTGGCGGAAGAGCAGGATGTACCAATAAAGATTTCTATAATACCAATTTAAGATTAAGATATTTAGAACTGAAGAAGAAATTTAAGGGTTAGGAGGAATGTCAGATGACTCTGAATCGTGAATATGCGGAATTTGCAGCGAAGAAAGCAATTGAGTTATTGAATATAGACAGTCCCACCGGATTTACAGCGTCTGCTGCTAAATGGGTGAAGGAAGCCTTTGAGGAACAGGGCGCAAGCTGCAGTATTACCAACAAAGGCGCGGTAGTAATTGATTTGCACGGTGCTGACAGTGATCTGGGTGGCGTGCTGTTTGAAGCCCATGCGGACACACTGGGTGCCATGGTTGCTGAGATTAAGAGTAACGGCAGACTGCGAGTTACCAATATCGGCGGTCTGGTTGCATCCAATGTTGAGACAGAGAATGTGAAGATTTACACCAGAGACGGCAAGACCTATGAGGGTACCTTCCAGCTTGAGAATGCATCTTCTCATGTGAATAAGGAACTGGCAGGAACCGTTCGCGATTTCGATAACGTGGAAGTTGTGATTGATGAACAGGCCGACAGCGCCGAGGAAGTGAAGGCCCTTGGAATTTCCGTAGGGGATTTCGTGTGCGTGAATCCCAGAGCACACATTACGGAATCCGGTTACATT
>JAZLHG010000461.1:0-2313 GCA_045616705.1 Lachnospiraceae bacterium
TACAATCCTGCTCTGCTGTTTCTGCAGCATCTCTCAGTGTGTTCTGGAACATCGTATTGTTACGAATCAAATGATCGCTGGGCAATACCATCATTACTGCATCTTCTGTCTTAGCAGAAATCAGCGCTGCGGTCAGAGCGATACAGGGAGCTGTATTACGACCCACCGGCTCACAAATAATATTTTCCTCAGGAATCAGTGGAAGCTGCTGCTTCACAAGAGGTAAATAATCCTTGTTGGTAGCAATATAGATGTCTTCCATATTCACAAGGGGCAGAATTCTCTCTACCGTTAACTGAATCATGGTCTTGCCATCGTCTGTAAGGGACAGGAACTGCTTCGGAAGCTGTTTACGACTTCTGGGCCAGAATCTCTCGCCACGTCCACCTGCCATAATAAGTGCTGTTCTCTTCATAGGTATCCTCCCATTCGTTCACTTGCGAAACAAAAAAGTCCCGATAGAAACCGGGACCTTTTATCTTATTCAATCACTACTTTATCCTTCTCAGTATCCTGTACAACACAGATAAATGTCTTACCGTTGTTGATTTCGAGTTCATTACCTTCCATATCATAGTAACGAATTGCGCTCATATCATAGTTATCAGGGTTAACGTCTCTGAACCATAATCCCGGAACCATCTTACCCTTAGTGAAATACTGGATTGTACCGCCTGAGTGACAATCAAATGCAAGATAATCCTTCTCGTCAAGCTGAACCCATTTATTGTACTGAAGAATTACATTATCAAAGGAAATCTGTTCCCCTGTCAGCTCGTCAATCTGAGGACCGTCATACTGGAATCTGTCATACTTGCCGGTTGCTTCATTATAATCAAACCAGGGCTTATTAATACGATACTTAGGCTCGATATGATATGCTCTCTCACCGTTCTCGTTGGTTACTTCCTTATTCAAGTCACAGAATTTAAACTTGCCGGCATATCCATCATAATGATCCGCTCTGTATCCTAACTTCTGGATACCTGCCTCAATACCCTTCGCACTGGTATATACATTGTGAGGAGCCTTACGGTCTGATGTACGATAGAAACAGGTATCTCCTGCTTCACCCAGACCATTTAAGTTATTAACATAGTCCTGTCCAAGAAGATCAACCGCATATGCAGCCTGACCGAAATGCATGTAGATTGCATCGAACTCAAGGGCTGTATATACGAAGTATTCTCTACAGCTTCTTACGGAACCAATCTTATCAAGATCCTCATAATCCTCGAACAGACCCATAAGTCTGGTAATCGCACCTTCTACTACATACTCATATACAACATCTGCACGGCTGACACCACTCATAGGCTGTGCTGCTTCTAAGTTGTTCAGCATGACTGCAATCGGTCTCTTGGTTCCAAGCTTCTCATCTACAGGAAGTCCGCTTAAGTAACTTCTCATCATGCCGGGTTCTAAAGCATTGGGATCCTCTTCCTCAACTACAGCCTCTGCAGCAGGTGTAGGTTCTGCTGTTACGACAGGTGTAGGTTCAGATGCGGGTTCAACGGCCTCCGCAGGTGCCTCTCCACCACATCCAATCAAGCTCAACATGCAGGCAACACCAAGGATGAGGCTTAATAATTTCGATTTCATATATATCTACTCCTAATTATACGCAAAATATGGAATGCTAATAATACAAGCATTCCATATTATAAGTGATTTAACCATATAAATCAAGGAATTTATGCCCTATCTACTTGAATAAGCCCTTCTTTTTCTTTTCTTCCGGCGCTTTCTCTGTGTAGGCCTTGGATGCATTCAGGGAATCCCCTGTCAATGCATCAAACTTCTTCATTAATTCCTTTGCCTCGCTATTCAGATGTGTAGGAACCTGCACCACCAGTGTTACGTAATGATCGCCGCGCTGGTCCTTATTCCTTAAGGAAGGTACGCCCTTGCCCTTCAATCTGATCTTGGTGTCTGTCTGTGTACCGGCCTTCACCTCGTAGATTACCTTGCCGTCTACCGTATCCAGAACAATATCACCGCCCAGAGCCGCTACTGCATAACTAATAGGAGCCGTTGAGAAGATATTCATATCCTGTCTCTGGAAAATAGGATGCCTATCAACAACAACCTCGACTAACAAATCGCCTCTCGGTCCACCATTGGTACCGGGTTCGCCCTTCTCACGAATGCGGACACACTGCCCATGATCAATACCTGCAGGAATGGATACGGAAATCTTCTTCTTGCTGGCAATATATCCATTGCCATGACAATCCGGACACTTGTCCTTAACAACCTTGCCGCTTCCGTGACAATCCGGACAGGTCTGAACATTTCTAACCATACCGAATA
>JAZLHG010000462.1:0-2597 GCA_045616705.1 Lachnospiraceae bacterium
GTATTCTGAAGTTTAAATAAGCAGATATCGCATTCTCTTGGATGCAAGGCTTTTAAGGGCTGACATCTAAGAATTAGCATTTAAGAACTAACATAAAGCAAATAAGAAAACGGAAGCCTCCAATCAGAGACTTCCGCTTTCTGTTTCTTTTATTTCTGTTTCTTTTATTTCTATTTCTTCTGTTCCTTATCTTGCACTATCCATAGATTGTATTGTGACGATACAATTCTATAAGCACTACTCTTCTACATGTTCCAGACCCTGATCAATAATGGATCTGACATGATCATCTGCAAGCGCATAGTAGATTTGCTTGCCATCTCTTCTGGCACTGACCAACTTACTCTGTTTCAGAATCTTCAGCTGATGGGAAATGGCCGACTGGGTCATATTTAATGCCTGTGTAATATCACTTACACTCTTCTCGGACTCAAACAGTTCAAACAGTATACGGATTCTCGTGGAATCGCCAAACACCTTAAACAGTTCCGCCAGATCGTACAATGTGTTCTCATCTGTTAACTTCATATCGTCCTCCTTACAAGTTCAAATCTCTCTGCTGTTATTTTACTCTCAGTGCACGAATCGCATTACATACAGCAATAATCATCACGCCTACATCTGCAAAAATCGCAAGCCACATATTGGCAATACCGACTGCACTAAGCAGAAGGAAAATCATCTTCACGCCAATGGCAAATACAATGTTCTCATATACGATTCTCATGCACTTGCGAGAGATTGACATGGCTTTCGCTATTTTCTCCGGGTTGTCGTCCATAAGCACTACATCTGCTGCTTCGATTGCCGCATCACTTCCCAATGCACCCATGGCAATACCCACATCTGCTCTCATCAGAACCGGTGCATCATTGATACCATCCCCTACAAAGGCCAGAATCTCTTCCGGTTTCTTCTCATTTAATACTTCTTCAACCTTGCTAACCTTCTCATCGGGAAGAAGGTCGCTATAATACGCGTCTGCTTCCAGCTCTTTTGTTACCGCTTCTGCAACAGCCTTGGTATCACCGGTAAGCATAATGGCCTTCTTGACACCCTGGGCCTTTAATGCTGCAATTGCAGGTTTCGCTGTAGGTTTCACTACATCAGAGATTAGGATATGTCCGTCATACTGGCCATCAATTGCTACATGAACAATGGTTCCCTGCTCATGACAGGGCTCGTAAGCAATTCCCAAACGTTCCATCAGCCTTGCATTACCGGCAGCAACTGCTCTGCCATCTACACGGGCACATACACCGTGACCGCTAATCTCTTCCAGTTCGGTTACACGACTGTCATCTACAGGCTTGCCATATGCTTGTACGATACTCTTCGCAATGGGGTGGGTGCTATGAGCTTCGATGTGTGCTACCAGTTCTAACAGTTCAGCCTGCTCGGTCTGATTATGATGCACATCTGTTACCTGAAATACACCTTCTGTTACAGTACCGGTTTTGTCAAACAGAACGTATTTCATCTTGGACAGCGCTTCTAGGTAATTGGAACCCTTAATCAGAACACCTGCCTTAGATGCGCCACCGATTCCTGCGAAAAAGCTTAACGGAATGCTGATTACCAGTGCACAAGGGCAACTGATTACTAAGAAAGTAAGACCTCTATATAACCACTGGGTGAAATTTGCATCTGTATGCATTGCAAATTTCAGGAACAGGGGCGGAATGACTGCAAGAGCCAATGCACAAGCACATACAATCGGTGTGTATACACGAGCAAATTTGCTGATGAAGTTCTCGGATTTGGACTTCTTCTCGCCGGCATCTTCAACCAGCTTCAGAATCTTGCTGACGGTGGATTCGCCGAATTCCTTGGTTGTACGCACCTTAATGGGACTACTTAAGTTCACACATCCGCTGACAACTGCATCTCCCACCTGCACTTCTCTGGGAACACTTTCACCGGTCAATGCTGCAGTATGAAGAGAGGAATTACCTTCAACAACCACACCATCAATAGGAATCTTCTCGCCTGGATATACTACAGTGACGGAACCGATTGCCACCTGATCCGGTGCAACCTTGGTTACGTCGCTTCCGTTCTCTAAGTTGGCATAGTCAGGACGAATGTCCATCAGTTCTGTGATGTTATCTCTACTCTTATCAACCGCATAATTCTCGAAGAGCTCGCCTATGCGGAAAAAGATCAGAACCGCAACACCCTCTGCATACTCACCAAGTGCTAACGCACCAATGGTAGCTACAGCCATTAGGAAATCTTCATCCAGAAGTTCTCCGTGAAATACACCTTCCAGTGCTTCCCATACAATATCGTAACCAACAATTAAGTAAGGCACCAGAATTACGGGTAGCTTCACATATATGGGAAGTTCGGTCCCCTTAAACCAGACTGCGGCAGCCACAGTCAGAATCGATGAAATAATAATACGTACTAAAATCGTCTTTTGTTCTTTAGACATTTTTCGTTCTCCTTCCTTGAACACACAATAACGTATGAGCATTTATTCATATGTTCATTTGTTATTATAGTCAATTTGTGAAGAACGTCAAGCAATTTTTTACATTTTTCATATCTGACGGATAACTTCTCATGTTCCTGGCTGTTTTATGCGTGATTTT
>JAZLHG010000463.1:0-3116 GCA_045616705.1 Lachnospiraceae bacterium
ATGATTGATTTAGCATCGATTACGTATCTACCACTTACAAGATCGAAATCATTGTCAAACTTGGTAATATCGTTAACAAAAGCTTTAACCTTATCGATAGAGTTTAATGAAATCTGAACTGTCTTCATGTTAATTCCTCCTTTACATAACTTCATTACATCCATTATATTAAGTCCCGCAAAATAAAAAGTCAATATACAAAACTCTACAAAAAATAAGGAGAAACTATGAGAAAAGTGGCATTTCATAACCTTGGCTGCAAGGTAAATTCATATGAAATGGAATATATGCAACAGAGTTTCGCAGAAAATGGCTACGAAATTGTGCCATTTGTTGAAAAAGCAGACATTTATGTAGTAAATACCTGCACAGTCACCAATATTGCAGACCGCAAGAGCCGTCAGATGCTTCATCGTGCCAAGGCTATGAATCCGGAGGGAATTGTGGTAGCGGTAGGCTGCTATGTGCAGACCGATCTGGAAGGTGCCAGAAAGGATGAAGCTATTGATGTACTGGTGGGCAACAACGAGAAACGTAACATTGTCCAAATTGTGGAGCAGTTTATTGCGAATCGGGAAGAAAAGGAATGCGTTCCGGATCTAAAGAGTGAGCAGCCTTACGAGCAGTTCCTTCTGAAGAGTACCATGGAGCACACCAGGGTATCGGTGAAGATTCAGGATGGATGCGACCAGTACTGCAGTTATTGTATCATTCCCTATTCCAGGGGCCATATTCGTTCCAGAAGCCTTGAGGATATTGTAGAGGAAGTTAGTACCTTATGTGATATGGGTTATTCGGAAGTGGTGCTGACCGGAATTCATTTGAGTTCCTATGGCCTGGATCTAAGTGAACGGAAGACGCTATATAATACGGTGGCTTCGGAGGGTGAATTTACTAATGAAGCTCTGATTCAGGTAATTCAGGCTGTTGCGGCCATTTCCAGTGTTCGAAGAATCAGACTGGGTTCATTAGAACCCCGGATTATTACGGATGCCTTTATGAGTGCTCTTCAGAAGGTGGAGCAGTTCTGCCCTCATTTCCATCTGTCGCTGCAGAGTGGTTCGGATTCAGTACTGAAGCGAATGAATCGCCATTATACCGCAGAGGAATATGCGGGTAAAATCGACCTGATTCGACGTTATTTTCCGAAGGGGGCTATGACAACGGATGTCATCGTTGGATTCCCCCAGGAGAGTGAGGAAGAATTCGAAGAAACCGTTCGCTTTCTTGAACGGGTGAATTTCTATGAGACGCATATTTTCAAATACAGCAGAAGAAAAGGAACGGTTGCGGACCGCATGAGTGGTCAGTTGACGGAGAAGGAGAAATCTGTTCGTTCGGCGGTGCTGATTGCAGCGGGGGAGCAGAGAGCGGAAGCCTTCCGTAGACAGTTCATTGGTAGAGAGGTTGAGGTTCTGGTCGAGGAAGAAGAGAACTATGGTGGGCAGGTGTTCCTGGTAGGACATACCAGAGAGTATGTGAAGGTGGCACTGCCTGTTCATACGGCGGAGCCGGGAGAGATTGTAAGGGTGGTTCCGACAGGGCTTAGACAGGACGGCGTCCTTGAATTCTCGCCGGAATCGTAGTATATTGTTAAGTAAGTATGTGCAGTTGAACATAAAGGAGAAATACTATGCAGGAAATGGGAAATACACAATATTTTCAGGTACAGGCTGAACCGGAGACAGGGGTTAAGGTCGTACTGTCAACTGTGTATGAGGCACTTACAGAAAAGGGTTACAATCCGGTGAATCAGATTGTTGGATATATCATGTCCGGCGATCCTACCTACATCACCAGCCACAACAATGCAAGAAGTCTGATTATGAAGGTTGAGCGCGATGAACTGGTAGAGGAATTGTTAACCCAGTATATTAAGCACAACGGATGGAAATAGAATGCGGATTATGGGCCTAGATTTCGGTTCCAAAACTGTGGGGGTTGCACTGAGTGATCCTCTGTTTCTTACTGCTCAGGGACTTGAGATTATCAGAAGAGATTCGGAGAATAAGATTCGTAAGACCCTGGCTCGTATTGAGCAGATTATTGCCGAGTACGAGGTGGAGAGTATTGTTCTGGGACTTCCGAAGAATATGGATGATTCTCTGGGAGAGAGAGCTGAGAAGACCCTGGAATTTAAGGAACGTTTGGAGAAGAGGACAGGTCTTCCGGTAACGCTGTGGGATGAACGCCTGACCACGGTTGCGGCAGATGAAATTATGATAGAATGCGGCATTCGTAGAGAGAATCGTAAGCAGTATGTGGATGAAATTGCTGCAATGCTGATTCTGCAAGGATATTTGGACTACGGCCGTAAGGAGAATTAACCCGTAAGGAGAATTTGCATGGAAAAGATTACATTTATGGATGGCGATGAAGCTATTGATTTCTACGTTCTTGATCAGACCAGAGTAGGTGGTGTGAACTATTTACTGGTGTCGGATTCTATGGATGAGGAAGCGGATGCGCTGATTCTTAAGGATACTGCTTCCGATGAGGAGACAGAATCTGTATATGAGGTCGTTGAGGATGATACGGAACTAAATGCAATCGCTAAGATTTTTGAAGAGACGATAGGGGATATCGAATTCGTATAGGAGGAAATTTTGAAACAGAACTATAATCAGAACAGTCTGAGAATCATTCCTTTGGGTGGACTTGAGCAGATTGGAATGAATATTACGGCAATTGAGTATGACGACAGTATTGTTGTAATTGACTGCGGACTGGCTTTTCCGGAAGATGATATGCTGGGTATCGACCTGGTAATTCCGGATATTACTTATTTACAGGAACGTGCGGACAAAGTGAAGGGCTTTGTGATTACCCACGGTCATGAAGATCACATCGGTGCTATTCCGTATGTGCTTCGAGAGTTAAATGTACCGGTTTATGGTACAAGACTTACGATTGCACTCATTGAGGGTAAGCTTAAAGAACATGGACTTATTGATGTAACTGAGCGTCATGCCGTGAAGTACGGTGACAGAATTCAGCTTGGTTGCCTTGAAATAGAATTTATCAGAACCAACCACAGTATTGCAGACGCGGCAGCACTCGCCATTAAGTCTCCTGTAGGAACCATTGTTCATACCGGTGACTTCAAAGTGGACTAT